>CAZKNB010000006.1:0-1236 GCA_964554075.1 uncultured Bacteroides sp. | reverse complement strand
AACTAGACTTTTGTTAACGTACCACAAAAAAGACTTGGATTAACCACTTTGAAAACATTATTAAGGCTTTTTATGTTTAAGCCCTTTGCCGTACCAAAACGGTAAATTTTCTTTGCAGTGCAAAACAAATATATTATTGTTTCTAGCCAATAATTAAGCGCCCTGACCACCACTCCAAGCTCTAACCAAGCGGTGGGCGGAGCAGACAGTTGACTATAAAGTAAAAATAACTATGGGAAAGTTAAGTTACAAAACGATTTGCGTGACGGCTGCGTGCCTGCTGCTGTCACTGTTCAACAGCTCGTGCCAAGACGATCTCTTAACCTCAGAAGCTACTCGCGTTGAAGAGGGACTCCCAACAACATTAAAGCTGAACATCAATGTTGGCGACATGGACGTACAGACACGTTCCATCGCCGAAGACTCCACCGCCCACTACTGTAACAATCTCTGGATTGGTATCTACGACAGTAGCACGGGCGAACAGCTTGATTCCTACTACACCACCGACGTCTCCAGCACCGAAGAGAAGCCTAACACCAACTATGAGTTGACATTCAACACGAAGTCAGCCAACTCTGTCTATATCGTCGGTGTAGCCAACTCCGATGTCAACAGTGGTATACTGGGAATAGACAACTATGGCGGTGAAGAGAAGACCCTGCGTCAGATTCTCGATCAGGCAGATACCTTCGAGAAGTTCCAGAATATCTGTGCACTGCGTCCGGATCCTTGCGATGTCAATGTCTATGTCAACACATTGACTATGTCCGGATATTACAGAACGGCCAACGCTACGAGCATGGAGCCTGTTACCATCGCTCCGGGAAGTGCCGACCTCACCGGCGGCGCCATATATCTCAAGCGCATCATAGCCTTCAACCGCTTCAATATCTTTGCAGGCGAGAATGTCAACCTGAGTGTTTCCACATGGAAGGTCTGCAACATTCCTGCCGGATGCTCTCTGTTTGAGGGTGATGGTAATATTGCCGACAATATGAAGGATGCATCATCCTTCTACAACGAATCAAATGAGACCCGTAACTTCACTCTTGTCACCGACGAAACAACGGGTAAGACGGGTAAGAGCTTTGAGTTCTATCAGGTGGAGAACAAACATACCGCTGTGGACTTTAGCGGAAAGGGTGCCGACCATGTCGGAATCAACCCAAGCGCAGCTAACCTCTACGATGAGCGTGAGCGTGAGTTTAAGACCGATAACGGTTTGAACACCGG
>CAZKNB010000005.1:0-20432 GCA_964554075.1 uncultured Bacteroides sp. | reverse complement strand
TGGTTCGGCACGTGGTACGGACTCTGCCGCTTCGACGGAGTGAAATTCCGCACCTACGACAAGATGAACGCCAAGGGAACAGTTATCCCTCCGCGCAAGATTCAGCGAATCGTGGAGGACCGCAACGGAATGATTTGGGTGAAGACCATCGACCGCAAGCTGTATCTCTTCAACAAGCAATATGAGACCTTTCATGCCGTGTTCGACGACATGAAAAACTATTCGGAGAACATCCAGGTGGTGAAGTTGCAGAGGAACGTCGACGGCGACATCCTGCTGCTCACAAAGGATAAGAACCTGCTGCTGGCTCAGACCGACAGCGAGGGAAAGATAAGCATGAAGGTGCTCTTCGACTCGAAGAACGAGGTGGACCCGCAGACCTACAAGATGCGCTACAACAAGCTCTCGGAGACATCCGACTATATCAGCTGGATTGGCGTTGACTATAAGTTGCTCTCCTATCGCAAGGGTGAGAAGCTGGCTTCGCGTCCTGCCAACTATCTGCTGACAAAGATGGGACTCAATGCCTCTTCGCCGACATCGGTCTGCGAGGATGGCGGACGAATGTGGGTCGGAGTGGACGACGGCAGCTTCTTCGCGGTCGACGCTACTTCGGGCAACGTGGAGAAATTCGCCTTCGCGGAGCTAAAGGGAGCCATCGTTAATATCACCTACACACCGCTTGGCAACGTCTATCTGGCTGTCAAGGGACAGGGACTCTACGAGTATGACCTCAAGAAACGACGTCTCAGCAAACTGAAGGTCGACGCCGACGAGGCGCTGGTCTGCAATGGCTACATGGATCGTTACGACAAGATGTGGTTCGTCGAGGGCGACCGTGCCCTGGTCTATTATGATCCGCAGAGCGGAGTCTCCAGGCGCTTCCCATTCCCCTCAACGGGAAAGATTGGTACATTCGGCATCGAGGATGTCGGCGAGCGCGGCCTCTTCTTCCTCAGCGAGGCTGGCGACGCATTGCTCTTCGACCGCGAAAATATGCAGATGGTCAGTGTGAACACTCTCAAGGATGTCAACAACGTTCAGCCGGGACAGAAGTTCCTCCACCTGATGCAGGACAACGAGACGGGTGGCATCTGGCTCTCATCAGCCACTCAAGGCGTCTACCGAATAAACTTTCCGCAGAAGCAGTTCAGGCTCTGGACACCTCCTGCTCCCGCTTCCGCTCAGGCGGCGACGACTCCGGGCGTGCGCTCACTCTATCAGGCACGCAACGGCGACATCTGGATGGGAACACGCTGGAAGAGCCTCTACCAACTCGACAGAGATGGAAACGTGAAGCACATCTTCTCCGCTCCGAAAGAGTATATCGGAACGGTCTACGACATAATGGAGGACAACAAGGGTAACCTCTGGTTTGCCACTAAGGGCGATGGTCTGGTGAAGGCTACGCCTGACAGCAGCCAGCCGGGTGGCTTCCGCTTCGTGACCTTCCGCCACGAGGCAGGCAACAACAACTCAATCAGCGGCAACGATGTCTACTCCGTCTTTCAGGATAAGCGTGGCCGCATCTGGGCATGTCTGCTCGACGGCGGACTCAATCTGCTGGTCGAGGAGAACGGAAAGGTGACCTTCAAGAACAAGAACAACAGCTTCGCCAACTATCCTTCGCACGGCCTCTACATGGAGGTTCGCAACATGGCTGAGGATGGCAAGGGGCGCATCTGGGTGGGAACGATGGATGGATTGATGTCCTTCGACTCGAACTTCGACTCGCCCGAGCGCATCAACTTCGAGATATACCACAAGAAGAATCAGTCGAGCATCGTGGATGTCGACGTGAACACTATGTATCGCGACAATAACTCGCAGATATGGATCTCGATGTTCGGCGGCGGATTGTGCCGACTGCTGGACTACGACAGCGCAAAGCGCTTCCCGAGCTTCAAGCAGTATGACGCGAGCGACGGACTCAACAACGATATGGTGAAGTCGATGGTCGAGGACAACGACTATCGCCTCTGGTTCGCTTCGGATGCTGGCTTGTCATACTACGACATGGTGGGCGGCCGCATCATGAACTTCGACAAGTATGACGGCTTCCCGCAGGTTGAGGTGGAGGACAATGCTGCCATCTGCACCGACGACGGCGACCTCTGGATTGGTTGCGCGCAGGGAGTGCTGAGCTTCTCGCCAAACAAGATTGAGAGCCGCACGTCGAAATACAAGACCTTTATCGTGGGGTGTGAGGTGTCGAACCGCGACATTACGACCGACGATGCCGACGGAATCATTGACCGCTCAATCTCCTACGCCGATGGCATCACGCTGAAACACAATCAGTCGATGTTCACCTTCGAGTTTGCCGCGCTCAACTTCAACAATCAGAACCGCATCTCCTACAGATACATCCTTGAGGGATACGAGAAGGAGTGGCACTACAATGGCCACAACCGCATTGCATCCTACACCAACGTCCCGCCGGGAAAGTACACCTTCCGCGTGGAGACCATCGACGAGGCCAATCCTGAGCTCAATTCGTCGACCTCTATCGCCGTGACCATCCTGCCGCCGTGGTGGGCTTCGAAGATTGCCTACACCATATATATATTGCTGGCAATCATCCTGCTCTATCTTGGCTTCCGCTTCGCCATGTTCATGATGAAGGTGAAGAATGACGTCTACATCGAGCAGCGACTCTCCGAACTGAAGATTAAGTTCTTCACCAATATCTCCCACGAGCTGCGTACGCCGCTAACCCTCATCATTGGCCCCATCCAGGAGCTGAAGGAGAAGGAGGAGCTCAGCACAAAGGGGCGTCAGTACGTGGAGCTGATGGAGAGAAACATCAACCAGATGCTTCAGCTCGTCAACCAGCTGCTGGACTTCCGCAAGATTCAGAATGGAAAGATGCGCCTGCACGTGTCGCGCTTCGACATGGTGGCTATGGTGGCTCAGTTTGAGAAGGAGTTCCGTGTGCTTGCCGACGAGAACGAGGTCAGCTTCACCTTCCAGCTGCCTGCCGAGCCGATAAAGGTTTGGGCGGACAAGGAGAAGATGGCAATCGTGATCCGAAACATACTCTCCAACGCCTTTAAGTTCACCTCGCAGGGTGGCAACGTCTTCGTGACCGTAAGTGCCGAGGACGACGAGAGCAAGTGCGTCATCAAGATTGAGGACGACGGCATAGGCATCCCGCAAAGCAAGCTTTCGGAGATATTCGAACGCTTCGCGCAGGCCGACAACGGACGCAACTCTAACTATCGCGGCACGGGCATCGGGCTGGCGCTCTCAAAGGAGATTGTAAACCTCCATCAGGGCGAACTCTATGCGGAGAGCACGGAGGGCAAGGGCTCAACCTTCATCATCGAACTCCTGCCGGGCAAGGAGCACTACAACAGCTCTGAAGTGGACTTCTACATGGACGAAGAGAGCGAGATGCAGACGAGTGGGGAAGTGGCTACGGAGAGCGTTGCCGAGGAGAAGCAGAGCGAGGATGTCAAGACCAACAACGCCCTGCCTACACTGCTTATCGTCGAGGACAACAGGGATCTCTGCGACATGCTGAGGCTGCAGCTTGAGGATCGCTTCAACATACATACTGCCGGAGATGGCGAGGAGGGCTTGAAGAGAATCCATCTCTATCATCCCGACATCGTGGTTACCGACCAGATGATGCCTAAGATGGATGGCTTGAAGATGCTTCAGAACATCCGCAGCGACTTCAGCATCAGTCATATACCGGTCATCGTGCTCACCGCCAAGGGCGACGACGAGAACAAGACGAAGGCCATCAACCTCGGTGCCAACGCCTATATAACGAAACCGTTCAGCAAGGAGTACCTCGTGGCGCGTATCGATCAGCTGCTCAAAGAGCGTAAGATCTTCCAGGAGCGCCTTTGGAAGGGTGGACATCCCGACGCCGTTTCGGCAGAGGAGAGTACTCCGGAGGAGAACTACGAGCAGTATCTCGAGAAGCGCGACCTGCAATTCCTCGAGAAGGTTCATCGTATCATCGAGGAGCATATCGACGACAGCGAGTTCAACGCGGAGACTATCTCGTCGACAATCGGACTGAGCCGCTCGGCATTTTTCAAGAAATTGAAGAGCTTGACCGGCTACTCACCATCCGACCTTATCAAGGATGTGCGTCTGAACAAGTCGCTCGACCTGATCAAGAC
Organism: uncultured Bacteroides sp.; assembly: GCA_964554075.1. Lineage (GTDB taxonomy): Bacteria > Bacteroidota > Bacteroidia > Bacteroidales > Bacteroidaceae > Bacteroides. Next base: position 16,293 of record CAZKNB010000005.1, on the reverse strand, counting down.
TACCGACATGACTATCACCGAGATAGCCTTCGCCGTCGGCTTCAAGGATTCGGGCTACTTCGGAAAATGCTTCCGCAAGAAGTTCAACCAGACCCCGAAGGAATGCGTTTCGCAGTGGAGAAAGTCGGAGTAAAAAGATTACAAAATATAAATCTCTTCGTCTTTAGCTAAATGTCTTAGACCAAAAAGGAAATAAGTATTAGTTAAAGTAAAGAGATAAAAAATGAAACAAATCAGAACAGCGGTGGCTGCCGCAATGCTGGCAGCAAGTGTAATTCCGGCGTTTGCTCAATATCCGGTGATTCCCGACTCTGTAAAGGCTCGCGGAGCCCGTCAGCAGGCGGAGATTGATAAACTCTCTGACCAGGCATGGGAGAAGGCTTTGCCTATCGTTATGGAGGAGGCTCAGAAGGGTCGCCCCTACAAGCCATGGGCCTCTAAGCCTGAGGACCTGCTGAAGAGCGATATTCCTGCATTCCCTGGTGCTGAGGGTGGCGGCGCATTCACCCCGGGCGGTCGCGGCGGTAAGGTTATCGTCGTTACATCTCTCGAGGATCGCGGTCCCGGCACACTGCGCGAGGCTTGCGAGACTGGTGGCGCACGCATCGTTGTCTTCAATGTTTCTGGTGTAATTCGTCTGAAATCGCCTATCAATGTCCGCGCTCCATATATCACAATTGCCGGACAGACAGCTCCGGGCGACGGTATCTGCGTGACTGGCGGCTCATTCCTGCTTGACACTCACGACATCATCATCCGCCACATGCGCTTCCGCCGTGGTGCTACCGACGTCGCTTTCCGCGACGACGCACTGGGTGGCAACTGCATGGGTAACGTAATCATCGACCACTGTTCAACAAGCTGGGGCCTCGACGAGACAATGTCAATCTATCGTCACGTCTACGACCGCGACGAGACTGGCCACGGCCAGAAGCTTCCTGCTGTCAACGTGACCATCCAGAACTCCATCGTCTCTGAGGGTCTCGACACATACAACCACGCGTTCGCTGCTACTATCGGCGGCCACAACAGCATGTTCTGCCGCAACCTCTTCGCATCGTGCATCAGCCGCAACTGTTCAATCGGTATGGACGAGGATTTCAACTTCGTCAACAACGTAATCTTCAACTGGTGGAACCGCTCGGTTGACGGTGGCGACGAGAAGAGCCGCGTGAACATCATCAACAACTACTATAAGCCGGGTCCTGTCACTCCGCTCGACAAGCCTATCTCTCACCGCATCATCAAGCCTGAGGCTAGCCGCGACAAGAACAAACCGAATGTGTTCGGTAAGGTCTACGTCAACGGTAACATCGTTGAGGGTAACAAGGCAGTGACTGCCGACAACTGGAACGGCGGTGTTCAGGTCTACGACAAGGCTAACGCCGACGAGTTTAAGGATAAGATCAAGGTGGACGAGCCCTTCAAGATGTCACAGGTGACCATCGTGAGCGCCAAGAAGGCCTACAAGAATGTGCTCAACACTGTAGGTGCAACATTCCCGAAGCGTGACGCCATCGACGCCCGCGTCGTTAAGAGCGTGAAGACAGGTAAGGCAATCTATGAGGCTGACGCAAAGCCATTCACCACTCCATACGTTAAGCGTCGTCTGCCGGACGATTCATACAAGATGGGAATCATCACTCACCCCGATCAGGTGGGCGGACTGCCAGAGTATAACGGTACTCCTTATGTCGACAGCGACAACGACGGTATGCCGGATGCTTGGGAGGTTAAGTATGGTCTCAACCCGAACGATGCATCGGATGCCAACGGCGACCTCAACGGCGACGGATATACCAACATCGAGAAGTATATCAACGGCATCGATCCGACTAAGAAGGTGGACTGGAAGAACCTGGACAACAACCACGACACACTGGCTGAGCGTAAGAGCCTCTTGAAATAAAAAATCTACGGATATGAGATATCTACTGTTTAGTATGGGTCTGCTGGGCGCGTGCGCTCCGGCAGCCTATGCTCAAAACCTAAGTCTGTCGGTCAAGAACGACTCGATCACCTATGTGGTCGACGAGCAGGGCAACAGGGTGATTGACTTCTCCTATTGCGGCTACAGAAGTTCTGAAACGACAATCCCGAACCTCCCTAACCGCGTCTATGTGGCGCATGGCGAGGGCGACCAGTCGGCAAGGATTCAGAAGGCTATCGACTATGTAGCTTCGCTCCCCGCCGACAAGAATGGTCTGCGTGGCGCCGTGCTGCTGGGCGAGGGAACCTTCGAAATCACGAACTCGCTGCGCATAGCAAAGTCGGGCGTCGTGGTGAGAGGTGTCAGCAAACATGGTACTGTTCTCCTTAAGAAGGGTTACGACCGTGGGGCTGCCATCTACGTTGAAGGCATCGACAACCGCAACTATACCGATACCGTTGCCATCACTTCGCAGTATGTACCCGTCAACGCAATGTCGCTCAGGGTGAAGGATGCTTCGAAGCTGAAGAGGGGCGACTTGATTGCTATTGCCCGCCCGTCGACTGCCGAATGGATTAAGGCTGTCGGATGTGAGAGCTACGGTGGCGCGATAAGTTCGCTGGGCTGGAAGCCGGGCGACAACGACATCGTTTGGCAGCGTCGCATAACGGAAATCAATGGCGACGTGGTCTCTTTCGACGCGCCAATCACACTTGCCATCGACGAGAAGTGGGGTGGCGGATACATCTATTCTATCTCTTGGAACGGATATATCGAGAATTCCGGAGTGGAGAACCTCACGCTTACGTCCGACTACGACAGCTCTCTGCCTAAGGATGAAAGCCACAGCTGGACCGGTGTCTATATGGACAACCTGCAGAATTGCTGGGCGCGCAATCTCTCCTTCAACCATTTTGCTGGTAGTGCAGTGATGGTCGGCGTGGCTTCGCGTTGCGTCACTGTCGAGGACTGCATTGCCAAGGATCCAATCTCCGAGATTGGCGGCATGCGCCGACAGACCTTCCTGACCTATGGTCAGCAGACGCTCTTCCAGCGCTGCTATTCTGAATATGGAATCAATGATTTCGCTGCCGGATATAACGCCGCGGGACCAAATGCCTTCGTGCAGTGCGACTCCTACTATAGCTACGGATTCAGCGGATCGGTGGGCGCCATGGCTCCCGGACTGCTCTTCGACGTGGTCAATGTCGACGGAAACAATATCTCATTCAAGAATCTCGGACAGGCAAAGAACGGTTCCGGCTGGAACACCGCCAACAGTCTTCTGTGGCAGTCTACAGCCTCTGAGCTGGAGTGCTACTCGCCTGCCGAGGATGCAAAGAACAGAGCCTACGGTTGCTGGGGACAGTTCTCGGGCGACGGCGAGTGGTCGCAGTCGAACAATCACATTCATCCCCGCAGCTTCTTCTATGCTCAGCTGCAGGCACGCCTCGGTCAAACGGACATCAAGCAGGCGCGCGTCATGCAGCTCCTGACCAACAGCACCAGCAGTCCGACTGTAGAACAGGCGGCGAAGATGGCTAAGGAGGCTCTGCAGCCGCGTCAGACCCTGCAGATGTGGATTGAGAGTCGTCCGTTCGAAGCTGATACTCTCCCGGCTGGCGTAATGTCGGTCGACAAGATAAAGGATAAGACGGTGAAGGCTGCCGACCAGCCTGCCTATGCCATTGTCAACGGACACCTCACTGCCGACGGTGCTCTCCTGATTGGCGGTCACCACGAAGCACCGTGGTGGAACGGTAGTCTGAAGCGCAACTTCGTGCCGATGAAGGCGAAGGTTCACGTCACCCGCTTCGTGCCGGGACGTGAGGGAACAGGTCTGACCGACCGTGTAGACTCGGTTGTCGACTATATGGTGAAGAACAACACCGTGGTTCTCGACCATAACTATGGCCTCTGGTACGACCGTCGTCGCGACGATCATGAGCGCATTCGCCGTGCCAACGGTGACACATGGGCTCCATATTATGAGCAGCCATTCGCACGCAGCGGTGAGGGAACAGCCTGGGACGGCCTCTCAAAGTATGACCTTACGAAGCCGAACCAGTGGTACTGGAGCCGTCTCCGCGAGTATGCCGACAAGGCATCGAAGCGCGGACTCCTGCTCTTCCACGAGAACTATTTCCAGCACAACATACTTGAGGCTGGTGCCCACTGGGTAGACTGCCCGTGGCGTTCGGCGAACAATGTGAACAATACAGGCTTCAACGAGCCCGTCAACTTCACCGGCGACAAGCGCATCTTTACAGCCGACAGCTTCTACGACGTCAACCATCCGGTGCGCCGTGAGCTCCACCGCAATTACATACGTCAGTGCCTCTCGGCTCTGGCCGACTATCCCAACGTTGTCCAGCTTATCAGTGCCGAGTTCACCGGTCCGCTGGAGTTCGTTAAGTTCTGGCTCGACACCATCCGCGAGTGGGAGCAGGAGACAGGCAAGCACCCGATGATAGCATTGAGCGTAACGAAGGATGTGCAGGACGCAATTCTTGCCGACGAAAGCTATGCCGATCTCATCGATGTAATAGATATTCGCTATTGGCACTACAAGACCGACGGAATTTTTGCACCCGAGGGCGGCAAGAATCTTGCCCCCCGTCAGCACATGCGAAAGATGCCGGTCGGCAAGGTTACCTATCGCGAAGCCTATCGTGCAGTTTCGGAATACAAGAGCAAATATCCGGAGAAAGTCGTGACATATTATGCGCAGAATTATCCCGATATGGCGTGGGCTGTCTTCATGGGTGGAGGCTCTTGTCCGCAACTTCCCGCCGCTGTCGATAAAGGTTTCTTAAGAGATGCGGCAAAGATGGGCGTGGAGGCTTCAAACGATGAAAATTATGAGCGATTGGGAAAATCTGATACAGGAAATATCATATTTTACCATTCCAAATCAAATATTTCCATTGAGCTCCCCGCCGGGAAGTATCAGCTGAACTACATAAATCCGAAAACTGGAGAGATGAAAACCATATCCTCTAAGTTGAAGATTGATGGTAGCTATAGCTTTGAAACAGAAAAGAATCAAGAGGGAATCTACTGGTTCAAGCTCTTGTAGGAACTCTTAAATATTAACTAAAACGGGTACATGTTACATGATGGTGTAACGTGTACCCGTTCCTTTTATATGTTATAGAGCATAATACCTAATTTTACCCATTATGAGTCTGATTTTTCATAATTGAAAAGTGTAATAAAGTTACTTTTGTGTCAGCAAATATAAAAGAAATAAGTAAAGCGATGATGGCACAAAATTCAAATGAGAAAGTAGCAAGTCTAGTATCAGCATTTCAGGCGGGCGACACAACCGCTTTCTCTACTTTGTATGATATGCATATAAATATATTGCTGAACTATGGCAGTAAACTTACCTCCGACAGGGAGCTCCTTAAAGACTGTATCCATGATGTCTTTGTAAAGCTTTTTACTAAAAGAGATGAGCTTAATATGATTAACAATCTGAAGTCATATTTGTTCATTTCTTTAAAGAACAGAATATACGATGAGTTCCGCAAGAGGGTCTATATTTCCGATACGGAGATCGAAGAGGCTGCTCCTGGACTCGAGGTGGACGACACCGAGAAGAGCTATCTGCTCAGAGAGAAGGAGCAGATGGAGACCCTTATGGTCGAGCGTCTGCTGGTTCAGCTTTCTCCCCGCCAGAGAGAGGTGCTCACGCTCTACTACTGGGATGAGAAGAACTACGAGGATATTTGCAAGATTATGAACATGAACTACCAGTCGGTGCGCAATCTCATGCACCGAAGCATCACTAAACTCAGAAGTTTGGTAAATTATGCGTAGTTATGTCAGATAATTGAGTACATCTTAAACCTCATGACGTCTATCATTAAAAATAGATAGCGTTGTGAATACTAAGAGGGCTTTAAACAATACAATTGATTACTTGATAGACGATGATTTCATTAATCACGTCATCTGCGGCACTCCATACTTGAAAAAGGTATGTTCGGGTGAGGCATACCAGGAGGCGAAGCGCATTCTGCTTGCTTCGGATGACGATGAGAGCGACTTCAGCCTTTCTGAAATCGTCGATCTTAAGAACAGGATATTTGGTACGCTAGGACTTTCGTTCGATGCGTAGTTGTGGCATTGCTGCTCAAGAGAGCTGCAAACTTTGCTTTTTCTTTTTTTATAATTGATAATTACGTAGTGAAGGAGATTGTTCGACAACGGGATAGTCTCCTTCATTTAGTTTAAATAACATAGATTTATAGCCACTGATATTATGACTAGAAGAAACATGACTGAATGGGCGAACTCGCTGAGACAGCAGAAGCGTGTCGCCATACCTATTATGACACATCCCGGTATCGAAATGACGGGACATACGGTGAAGGAGGCTGTGACCAATGGTGAGATCCACTGTCAGGCCATCGAGGCTCTGGCTGCAAAGTATCCTACGGCTGCATCGACGGTTATCATGGATTTGACGGTCGAGGCCGAGGCGTTCGGCGCAGAGATTGTCTTTCCCGACAATGAGGTTCCGAGTGTCACGGGACGACTGCTCTGCAACGAGGAGGATATCGAGCGACTCGAGGTGCCTTCGCTCTCTGCCGGACGTGTGGGGCAGTATCTGAAGGCAAACATCCTGGCTGCATCGCGCATCAAGGATCGTCCCGTCTTCGGCGGTTGCATCGGTCCCTATTCACTTGCCGGCCGACTCTACGATATGTCGGAGATAATGATGCTCATCTACATCAATCCAAGTGCTGCCGCTGTGCTTCTCCACAAGTGTACCGACTTTATCACCCGCTATTGCGCGGCGCTTAAGGCTGCCGGGGTGAATGGCGTCGTGATGGCTGAACCCGCTGCGGGACTTCTCTCCAACGAGGATTGCATGAATTTCTCGTCACAATATATCAGGCGGATTGTTGAGATGGTGCAGGACGACAGTTTTATGGTGGTGCTCCACAACTGCGGAAACACCGGCCATTGTACCGAGGCTTCGGTGGCAACGGGTGCCGCTGCTTTCCATTTCGGCAACAAGATAGATATGGTTGAGGCGCTGAAGCAGGTGCCCTCCGACCGCATTGCCATGGGAAACATCGACCCGGTCAGCCTCTTCAAGTCGGCTACTCCGCAGGATATGTACGATGCGACGACGCAACTTTTGAATCGTACGAAGGAATTCAGTAACTTTGTGCTCTCCAGTGGATGTGACACACCGCCACATACTCCACAGGCTAATATTGATGCATTTTTTGCTGCTTTAGATGATTATAACAAGAACATATAGAACTCTCGAAGCTAACTCTCTGCCTATTTCTGTCGCTGAGGTCTACGAGGCGATGGGCGGGGCTGGCGAGGCTAACCCGGAGCTGGATGCTGAGGTGGAGTCAATGATAGGCGAATTGCGCGGGCTGATGGTTCCGCGCTTCCTCTTTTATACTATTGATGGAAATGTCGACCTTGAGAGCGACTCTCTTATTCTGGACGGAGTAAGCTTCTCGGTGGGCAGGATTATTGCCCGCCAGCTGCGCCGTTCGCAGTCGTTCGCCATCTTTGTGGCTACGGCTGGCGAGGAGTTTGAACGCTGGGCGAAGCAGCTGAACGACGAGGGCGACATGCTTCGCACGGTCATTGCCGACTGTCTTGGTACTATTGTTGCCGAGAAGGCTGCCGACGCCATGGAGGTGGCGCTCCAGCAGTCTATGGATGCCAGGGGCTGGCTCCACACCAACAGATACAGTCCAGGCTATTGCGGATGGCATGTATCGGAGCAGCAGAGGCTCTTCTCACTGATGCCCGACGAGCGTCCCTGCGGTGTGACGCTCACCGAATCCTCTCTGATGCTCCCCATCAAGTCGGTCAGCGGCGTAATAGGGCTTGGTCCCGACGTTCGTCATCAGGACTACACCTGCGGCCTCTGCTCCTATGCCGACTGCTTCAGAAGAAAAAGAAAATAGCTCTATTTATGCGTCATGATGTCGAGAACGATGTTGTCGGTCTCGTTCATTCCCACTGCACCGATGCGGGTCAGGTTGTGAATGCTTTGGTCGACATCGTCGTCGATGATGCCCTCTACAGAGCTGACACACTTCTCGTCCATGGCCATCATGGCAGAGAGAAGGGCTGTCGAAACGCCCGTTGTCACCTTCAGCGAACAGCTCGGCTTAGCGCCGTCGCAAATCATTCCGGTGAGATTGGCAATCATATTCTTTACGGCAAATGTGACCTGACGATAGTTACCGCCCATCAGAAGTGTAATTCCGCAGCTTGAACCGGTGGCAGCAACCACGCAGCCACAAAGGGCTGAGAGACGGCCGAGGCTCTGCTTGATGTAGATGACGGTCAGATGGCTCAGCGCGAGGGCGCGGATAAGCTCCTCCTCACTCTTATGGTTCTCCTCGGCAAAGATTGTTACGGGGAGAGTGGCGGAGATTCCCTGGTTGCCGCTTCCCGAATTACTCATCACGGGAATCATGGCTCCCGCCATACGAGCGTCGCAGGCTCCCGATGTGTAGGAGAGGATGCGTCCCAGAATGCCGTCGCCAAGGATGTAGCGCTGCTTGTCGCTCTGCAACATGCGTCCGAGTGAGTGACCGAAATTGCTCTTGAACGACTCCTCGGCAGCCGCCTTGTTGAGCTGTGCTGTCTTCAGGATGAAACGGATCTCGTCGAGTGGGGCAGTGGTGGCGAAGTCGAACACCTTCTGCATTGTCAGCTCAAGAGAGCTCTCTGCCTCATCTTCGCTGTTGGCATTGGCGCTGTTGTCGAGCAGCGTCTCGCCGTTGCGGCTGACATGGATGAAGTTAGTGTGACTGCCGGAGATGATGGCTGTGGCACTGTCGCTGCCGTTGCTGCATGTCACCTCTATATATAGTTTCTCGGTGATTCCCTCCTTGAGCGAGATGTTGATAATCTTCTGAGCGATAATCCTCTTTCCCATCTCTACGGCCTCCGGAGTGCAGTCCTTGAGCACCTGAAGCTGATATTCCGACTTGCCGATCAGCGCACCGAGAGCGATGGCGATAGGCAGTCCGTGCATCCCTGTACCGGGAATTCCCACGCCCATGGCGTTCTTCAGAATGTTTGCACTGAGTGCCACGTCAATCTTCATTGGCTGGCAGCCAAGAGTCTCTGTAGCTTTTGCCACGCACAGAGCCACAGCGATAGGTTCGGTACATCCGATTGCTGGTATCACCTCGGAGTTAATCAGGTCAATAATCTGCTTACGTTCAGCTGGGGTCATCATCTTTCTATATAATAATGTAGTCGTAAAACAAAAAAAAGGACAGATTAGCGATGATGGAAACTCATTCGCCAACTGTCCTTCAATAGCTTTCTGACTACAAAGATAATTATTTAGACATAAGATAACTCTTAAGGTCGTTAAAATCTTTGCTAATCTCCACAGATTGTTTTTTTCCAGCCATAAATGCCTTCAGTTTCTCGGGCACTACTACCGCTGCACCTATTGCGCCCTCCACAGTGTCGGAGAACTTCGCAGGGTGGGCTGTCTCGAGGAATACTCCCGTCTCGCCCTCGGCAAGCATCTCGCGCAGCGCTCTCATGCCGCAGGCTCCGTGAGGATCGAGTGTATAGCCATCCTCGCTGTAGGTCTGCTTCATGCTCTCGCGGATCTGTGCATCGTTGTAGCTTACGCCGGAAATCTCCGCCTTGATCTCCTCATACTTGTTGTCGTAGAGAGCAAGGATACGTGCGAAGTTGCTCGGGTCGCCCACATCCATTGCGTTTGCGATGGTGGCAACCGATGGCTTCGGAGTGTAGATGCCCGTGTTGAGATACTGCAGGAATATGTCGTTGCGGTTGTTGGCTGCAATGAAGCGCTTGATGGGGAGTCCCATGCGCTTTGCGAAGAGTCCTGCAGTGATGTTACCGAAGTTACCGCTAGGCACGCACATCACAACGTTGTCGGCCTTGCCGGCGCGCTTCAGCTGTGCGTAGGCGTAGAAGTAATAGAATGCCTGCGGCAGGAAGCGGGCAACGTTGATTGAGTTGGCGCTGGTCAGCGTCATGTGGGCGTTGAGCTCCTTGTCCATGAAGGCGTTCTTTACGAGTGCCTGACAGTCGTCGAAGGTACCGTCGACCTCGAGTGCGGTGATGTTCTGGCCGAGTGTGGTGAACTGCTTCTCCTGTGTGAGGCTCACCTTTCCCTTCGGATAGAGCACGTAGACCTTGATGCCCGGCACGCCGAGGAATCCGTTGGCCACTGCACTACCTGTGTCGCCTGAGGTTGCAACGAGCACGTTGACCTCCTTCTCTCCCTCCTGACGGATGAAGTAGCCGAGCAGACGCGCCATGAAGCGTGCGCCGACATCCTTGAATGCCAGTGTCGGTCCGTGGAAGAGTTCGAGCGAATAGATGTTGTCGGTCACCTTGACCAGTGGAATGTCGAAGCTGAGTGTGTCGCTGACAATCTGCTTCAGTGTTGCCGGCTCAACGTCCTCGCCGAAGAAGGCGCTGGCTACCTCGTAGGCCATTTCCGGCAGAGTCATCTTGTCGATGTTGGCGAAGAACTCCTCTGGAAGTCTCTTGATGCTCTCGGGCATGAACAGACCCTTGTCGGCTGCCAGTCCCTTAGTGACAGCCTCCTTCAGAGAGGCTATCGGAGCGCTATGGTTAGTACTATAGTATTTCATAAGCTCAATTGGTTTATTTCTCGTGATTCATAAATATTCTGATAAACTCGTCATCCTTCAGCAGACCGTAGCCTCCGCCGCAGGCAGCCACCTCGTCGAATGTCTCGACATCATCGGGCTCGATGCCCGGATACCAGATGAAGAAGGGCACCGGCTCGGCTGTATGGGTGCGGATGGCACAAGGCGTCGGGTGGTCGGGCAGTACGGAGATTGCCACAGGCTCCTTCCAATCCTTTGTTGCCTCGTAGATAGGACCAACCACTCTGCGGTCCAGATACTCTATTGTCTTAATCTTCAGATCGACGTCGCCCTCGTGGCCCGCCTCGTCGCTAGCCTCGATGTGGAGGTAGACGAAGTCGTCGGTCTTGAGTGCCTCGATGGCAGCAGCAGCCTTGTTCTCGTAGTTGGTGTTGTAGAGTCCGGTGGCTCCCTCGACCTCGATGTTTCTGAGTCCGGCGTAGCGTCCGATGCCCTTGATGAGGTCAACGGCAGAGATTACGGCGCCGCGCTTGATCTCGGGGAATGTGGCGCTCATCGTCTCCATCTGTGGACGATAGCCCGGGCTCCAGGGCCAGATGCTGTTGGCTGGGTCCTTGCCCTCGGCAACGCGCTTCAGGTTTATCGGATGATTGGCCAGCAGCTCCTGTGACTTCAGGATAAGCTCGTTGAGCAGGTCGGCTGTCTGTTGAGCCTCGGGCGACTCAGCCTTGATGAGCAACGGACGGAACGGCTGCATGGGGACATCGTGAGGCGGTGTGCAAGCCAATCGTTTGTCGCCGCCCTTGATGACGAGCAGGTGACGATACTGGATACCCTTGTGGAAGGTGACAACGTCGTTGCCAAGCTCCTTCTGCAGGAAGTCGATAAGTTCGCCCGCCTCTTCGCTGGTGATATGTCCGGCAGAGTGGTTCTTTATCAGTCCGTTCTCAATGCAGATGAGGTTGCAGCGCATAGCCATCTCGCCCGGCTGGAGGTCAACTCCCATGCTTGCTGCCTCGAGCACGCCACGTCCCTCGTATACTTTGTGGAGGTCGTAGCCCATGACCGACATGTTTGCCACCTCGCTTCCCGGGTGGAATCCCTCGGCCACAGTGATAAGTCGTCCGCTGCGTCCCATTCGCGCCAGCATGTCCATGTAGGGAGTCTGTGCGTATTGCAGCAGAGTCTTGCCTCCGAGCGACGGAACAGCATGGTCGGCCATACCGTCGCCTAATATAATAATGTGTTTCATATCTATTCTGTATTAACTGTTCTTGTCGTTTTATACGTTTGCTATACTCATGATGTCGGCGAACACTCCGGCAGCCGTTACTCCGGCGCCCGCTCCGTAACCCTGAATCATCATCGGATACTCCTTGTAGCGCTCTGTGGTCAGCAGTATGATGTTGTTGCTGCCCTCCAGTCCGTAGAATGGATGGTTGCGGTCCACCTCGCAGAGTCCCACCGATGCCTTGCCGCCATCCAGCTTAGCCACGAAGCGCCATCTCTTGCCCTCCTTCTCGAGCACCTGTCGGCGCTGTTCGAAGTCGCCGTCCAGCTCTGTAATGTTCTTCCAGAACTCGTCGAGCGAACCCTCGAAATATTTGTCGGGAACGAAGAGATGCTTCTCCACGTCGGCCTGCTCTATGCGGTAGCCAGCCTCGCGGGCCAGGATCACCAGCTTGCGGATAACGTCCTTCCCACTCAGGTCGATGCGCGGGTCGGGCTCCGAGTAGCGCTCCTCCTGAGCCATCTTGATGGTCTTGCTCAGCGGAGTGTCGGCTCCGAGCTTGTTGAAGATATAGTTGAGTGTGCCGCTCAGCACCGCCTCAATCTTCAGAATCTTGTCGCCGCTATGGATAAGGTCGTTGATGGTGTTGATGATTGGCAGACCTGCGCCGACGTTTGTCTCGAAGAGGAACTTCACTCCGCGCTGGCGTGCAATCTGTTTCAGGCAGCTGTAGTTCTCGTACTCCGACGAAGCCGCAATCTTGTTGGCAGCTACGACCGATACGTTGTGGGTCAGCAGGTCCTTATAGAGCGCTGCGATGTCGGCACTTGCCGTGCAGTCGACAAAGACGGCGTTGAAGATATTCATGTTGATGATGTTCTCCTTCAGCTTCTCCGGTGAACTCTCCTCGCCCTTCTCCTTGACGAGAGTCTTGAAGTCGTCGAGTGGCAATCCCTCTCTTGCGAAGATGGCCTTCTTGCTCTCGGCAATGCCGACCACGTTCAGCTTCAGGCCATTCTCAGCCATCAGCTTCTGCTGCTGTGCAGCAATCTGAGAGATGAGGCTTCCGCCCACCGTTCCCGTTCCGCAGATGAAGAGGTTCAGCACCTGATATTCCGAAAGGAAGAATGAGTCGTGGATCACGTTGAGCGCCTTGCGGAGCGACTTCGCGTCGATTACGAATGAGATGTTGGTCTCCGAAGCTCCCTGAGCGCAGGCAATGACATTGATACCGCCGCGACCCAGCGCACCGAACAGCTTTCCGGCGATGCCCGGTGTATGCTTCATGTTCTCACCGACGATAGCCACCGTGGCGAGTCCCTTCTCAGCCTTTATATCGAACATCTCGCCCATCTCAATCTCCTTGGCGAACTCCTCGTTGAGCAGCTGGCAGGCGCTGTCGGCGTCGGCGTTGCGCACACCGATTGAGGTACTGTTCTCAGACGAAGCCTGCGAAACCATGAACACGCTGATGCCGCCCTTTGCCAGAGCCTTGAAGATGCGGTGGTTCACACCGATGACGCCCACCATGCCGAGACCCTGTACGGTGATAAGGCTGGTGTCGTTGATTGAAGAGATACCCTTGATGGCCTTTGAGTTCGGATCCTCAATCTCATGCTTGATGATTGTTCCTCGTGCCGAAGGGTTGAATGTATTCTTAATGCTGATAGGAATGTTCTTGTGGCAGACGGGATATATCGTAGGCGGGTAGACCACCTTCGCACCGAAGTTGCAGAGCTCTGTTGCCTCCACGTAGCTCAGTTCGTCGATGGTATATGCGCTGCTGATGACCTTAGGGTCGGCAGTCATAAATCCGTCTACGTCGGTCCATATCTCCAGACTCTCGGCGTCGAGAGCCGCAGCGATGATTGAGGCTGTGTAGTCCGAACCACCACGTCCGAGGTTAGTCACCTCGCCGCTATCTCTGTCCGAAGAGATGAATCCCGGGATTACGGTTACCGGCGGAAGGTCGTGCAGGGCCTCCTGGAGCAGACGGTTGGTAAGCTCGGTGTCGAGAATGTGCTTGGAGAACTTCTTCTCGGTCTTGATGAGCTTGCGTGCATCCATCCACTGAGCCCCCTCGATAAGCTCGGCAACTATGATTGACGACAACCTCTCGCCATAGCTGACGATGGTGTCGGATGTCTTCTGTGACAGGTCTTTTATAAGGAATATACCCTGGAAAATATCTTTCAGTTCGTTGAGCAGTTCGTCGATTTGCTGTTTGAGCTTCTCCTTGCCCTCGCCATCTGCGATAGTCTCCTTCACCATCTCCTCGTGGCGGAACACGATTTCGCGGAACTCCTCCTCGTAGGCAGGATTGCCCTCAGCCGCCATGCGCGATGTGTTGATCAGTTTATCTGTGATGCCGCCCAATGCAGAAACAACCACAATGGCTGGTTTTGCTGTCGATTCTACTATGCTTTTTACACTTAATATGCTTTTTACGGTACCTACGGATGTACCGCCAAATTTCAATACTTTCATGAGTGTGCTTTTATGTCGGTGTCGTGCCGAGGGCGAATGGTCGTCATCAGCATTTGTCCCGATGGGTTATAAAAATGGGAAATAAAAGAATCGCTTACCTAATCTGTAAGCATGTATCACATAGAAACATTAAAAAACTATCCTCTAACCCCGAAGGGTAGTGGTACGGCGTGTGAGGGTTGACGTGTCGGGATAGCGGTTAATATAATTCATTGCTTCTTTATTAGGTTTATGAATATATGGTGCAAAAATAGTAATTTAAAGATTCAATCTATCACTTTTTCCCACTTTTTTCTGATAAAAAGATTATTTACCGCTTCCGGGAGAATCATTGTTTAATTTTGTTTTGTGTCATTTTGCTATGTTTTATCCGATTATTTATTATCTTTGCAGTCCGAAAGCCGAACAATGGTGCTGCCTCGGCAGCCCACGACTTCCGTAATGCTATATAAAGCAGGACATAACAAACATAGAAAGCTGTTACCTAAATAAAAACGCCTGCCGGGAGGATGACTCCGGGCAGGCGATTTCTTTTTCTATGCAGTCAGGTGCGCAGGCACATCAGTTGTGAACCACGGTTCCGATGTTCTCTCCTGCAATCACCCTCTTCAGGTTGCCCACGGTGTCCATGTCGAACACGATGATAGGCAGGTTGTTCTCCTTGCACATACATGTTGCTGTCAGATCCATCACCTTCAGTCCGCGGCGCAACACCTCGTCGTAGGTAATCTCGTCGAACTTCGTGGCTGTCGGGTCCTTCTCGGGGTCGGCTGTATAGATGCCGTCCACGCGTGTTCCCTTCATCATGATGTCTGCCTCAATCTCGATGCCGCGCAGCGATGAGCCGGTGTCGGTGGTGAAGAATGGGTTGCCCGTTCCTGCCGACATGATGACGATTTCGCCCGCCTCCATATATTCGATAGCCTTCCATTTGCTGTAGAACTCGCCGATTGGCTCCATGCGGATGGCGGTGAGCACTCTAGCCTTGTCGCCTGCGGCAACGAGTGCCGAGCTCAGTGCCAGGCTGTTCATCACGGTTGCCAGCATACCCATCTGGTCGCCCTTCACGCGGTCGTAGCCCTTTCCGGCGCCTGTCAGTCCGCGGAAAAAGTTTCCTCCGCCGATGACGATGCCAATCTGCACTCCCATCTCATGGATCTCCTTGATCTGCGCTGCATACTCTGCCAGTCGCTTCTCGTCGATGCCGCTCTTCTTCTCGCCCATCAGGCTCTCGCCGCTGAGCTTCAGCAATATTCTTTTATATTTAGCCATAATATTTTGTATATATAATAATCTAATGTCCGGGTTGTTTCTGCAAAGCTACATATATCATATGATATATTCCACCTCTTTGAACAAATATTTACGTTCGCGACCTTCGCTGTCCCTGAGCACGAAGCGGCCGTCCTCCTCGACATCCGCAATCTCCGCCTCAAACTCTCCATTGGCGTCGCGGTATCTGAAGAGGCCCTGACGGCGGAAGAGCGAAGACTTGTAGCTTTCGACCATCTCGGCGACTTTGCCAAGGCGAATCTCCTCGTAGTGACGTGCCAGGTGGCTGAGTATGGAGTCGAGCAGCGACTCCTTGTCCTCGTCGTGACCCGTAATCTGAGCCAGGGAGACGGGGTTCGGAATATCCTCGCGGAAGCTCTTCTGGTTTACGTTTAGTCCGATGCCAATCACGCAGTGGGCTATGTGGTTTCCGCTCAGCACGTTCTCAATCAGGATGCCGGCAATCTTGCGGTCGCGCCAGTAGATGTCGTTCGGCCATTTGATGGAGATGTCGCCGGTGAAGTCGGAGAGAGCCTCCTTCATTGCCAGCGAAACCGCCTGCGAAACGAGAAATTGGTCGCGTGCGGGCATGAATGTCGGGTTGAGGGCGATGCTGAAGAGCAGGTTAGCTCCCTCGTCGGAGTTCCATGTGTTGCCGCGCTGTCCGCGTCCCGCAGTCTGGAAGTCCGCCACCACGGTTGTCAGATCCTCCACGTCGCCCTCGGCGAACAGAGTGTTGAGGTATC
>CAZKNB010000004.1:18939-24627 GCA_964554075.1 uncultured Bacteroides sp. | reverse complement strand
CTAATAATCATACTCTAAACTAAAATCATCAACATAAAGCACTGCACCGGAGCCTCCGGTGAAGTAGTCACCATATTTACTTGCCGAGCAGACCACAAACAGGTAGGTCGGCACACGCTGAGTGGAGCGATAGTCCAGCTCAATCTCAAACTCCTTGTACTCGGAGTTCGACTCGCCACAGTTCATCTCACCGTAGGCTATGATGTTCTCATCATTCTTGTCGAAGTACTTGGCATTGCTCGGACGGGTGCGTATCTCCACCGGCTCACTCCAGTCGCCCAGGGCGATATAGATGGAGCAGGTGTCGGGCTGGCCCTTCATCGCTGCAAACTCGCTCGACGCATAGTTGACCGTAGCCGTGGTGTACTTGTAGTAGCCCTTCAGCTTGGTCGGGCGTGAGCTGAAGCTCTTGCCGAAGTTCAGTATTCCGTTGGTACCATCCACCCTCAGGAACTCACCGATAAAGATGTTTCCTGCGGCGAACTTACCGATGCTTCCGATGCCCACGAAGCGCGACTCCAGCTTGGCAGCCATGGTGCCCGACGAGCCCGGATGGATGTCGGTGGTCGGCTGTGAGTTGCTGTCGCCCAGTGTGGTTGTTCCGTCGTTACCGGTGTCCCATATCTGTACGCCGTCCTTAGCCCACGGATTCCATACGTCGCCGTCCAGGTGCCAGTCCTCAAACGAGGCGTTCGGCAGAGGTGTGGCGCTGCCCGTGGTGAACTGTATCTCTTCGCCATAGTCGCTGCCCGAGTAGGCGCGGAAGGCGTAGGTGGTCTGTGCGTTGAGGTGAGGCACTCGGGCGTAGAAGCTACCGCCGTTGTTGGTCACGTAGCTGCTGCTCACCTTTGTCCAGTTGCTCGATGAGGCCTCACGAATCTCGAAGCCATTGTCGTTGCCCGAGATGCCGTTGCCGTAGAGCCAAGCCACGTTGGTCCATGCGTCGGCGCGCAGGCTCGTCACGTTGCTCTCCACCTGGAACACGTAGAGCGTCCACTTCTCCATCACGATGTAGTCGCTGTAGTTCAGTATCACCGATGTCTCGGCGAAGCTGCCGCGCACTGTCCATTCCACTGTAGGGAGCGTAGAGCCCATGTTGAGCGTAGATCCTGCGGGACCCAGCTTCAGGCTTGTCAGCTTCAGGTTGTGGAGGTCGGTGGCACTGCTGACGTTGACCATCGCAATCTTCTCGTCGGCGTTGAACTCGGCGTCGCCAATCTGTCCGTCGACGGTGAACTGGCGGTCGATGGTCTGCTTGCCTATGATGGTCCAGTCGTAGTCCTGGTAGAGCGAGAGGGTCACGTTGTAGGGATTAGTCAGGTCGATAACCTCATTCTCGCTCAGTGTCGACTTGGCGCCGTCGGTCACCTCCAGCTCGTCCACACGGATCTCCTTGATGTTCACACCCTCTTCGATGTTGACGGTGACCGTGCGGTTATCGTTCGAGATCACCGCGCTGCCCACCTGTCCGTTCACCTTCAGGCCGGTGATAGCCAGCTTGATGGTCGGGTAGGGAATATCGTTGGTGAGGCACGACTGCACGCCGAGTGCTCCGGCTGCCAGCGTCAGAACCACGATTACAATATGTAAAGCTCTTCTAAGCATATCTCTTTTTCTCTTTCTCTTTCTTTTCACACTCTTCTGCGCCTCCTCTAGATGCAGAATGTTATACCAATATTTATGTTGAAGAGGTTAATCTTGAAGTTGGCGCTGCTGTTGTGGCGCGAACCAACCTCACCCTCACTGTTGCGTTGCGACTCCCACTGATACTTGAAGCCGACCACGCCGAACGAAACCTCGGCGCTGACATTGTCCATGATGAAGACAGCCAGTCCCGGGTTCAGGCCCAGTCGCACCTGATTGGAGTCGGTGGTCGTCATCTTCAGTCCCTCGCTCTCCACGCGCGAGAACGACGATGTTCCGGTGGAGTAGGAGAGCATTGTCTCGCTGAAGACACCGAAACGCTTGCCACTGTCGATGCCCACGTATGAGCGGTGGAACAGTGCCACCGAGTAGGTATCCGACACGTAGAGCAGGTCCTTCAGCGATATGTCGAGGTCGTCATAGTTGACGGCCAGGTTGCCAATCTCGCCTCGTCCGCGGTTGTAGCTGAACTTCAGTCCCACCACGTTGTTGTCCTTCACGGCATAGCCTATGAAGGGATTCACCGAGATGAGCTGTCCGCTCAGGTTGACATCCTTCAGCAGCGAGTAGAGCAGCTGGTTGTCGTCAACGTTCAGGTTGGCGTAGGATGCCGTGATACCGCCGATAATCTTTCCCTTCGGGATGAAGCGGTAGTTCGAGATGCCACGGTCGAATCGGCCGATGGCCTTGATGCGCATCAGGTCGCCTCCCTTAGTCTCGGGGCGTGCGGCGTAAACGGTGTCGTGTACGTAGACGATGTGATACTTCTCAGCATTTCCGTCCTTCACGATTATAGTGTCCCTGGACTCCTGCGCCATAGCCGCGCCCGCCATCCAGGTCATTACAGTCAGTATATATAGTCTAAATCTTTTCATCTTCACTCTCCCCCGCGTTATAGATAGAACGAAATACCCAGTCCGATCGACAAGAGGTTAATCCTGCAGCTTGCCGAGTTGAGCGAACGGTCGCCCAGATAGACCTGGTCGGTCACCTGTCGTGTCTTGGTGAAGTCGAATCCCAGCACACCCACGCTGATCTCAACAGCCGTATAGTTGTTGATGAACGCCACCATTCCCGGCGCCGCTCCGATGCCGAACTCGGTGGTTCTGGTGAAGGTACCCGTGAGGTCCGTTCCCGTGCCGGTGATAATCTTTCCCTGTCCGCCGCCAGCCTCCAGCTGCAGGTCGCAGTAGAGACCGAAGCGCTTGCTGTTGCCCAGACTGATGTAGTTTCTCAGTGTGGCTGTGGCTGAATAGGAGTGGGTCAGCTGATAGATGTCGTCGATGTCGAACTGATTGTCCTCATCGAGGTTCAGCGTCACTCCGCTCAGCTTCATCAGCGAGCGCTTGTAGTTGACGCCGCCACCGATGGCCATATTGTCGCGGAAAGCGTAGAGCAGACCCGGCGACACCTTGAAGGTATAGCCGTCGGAGTTGATGCCGTCGATCACCACGAACTGATAGTTCTTCTCTGTATGCTCGGAGTAGGAGATAAAGCTGTTGACAATCCATTGTCCCTTCGGAACGAAGGTGTTCAGCTCTATGTCTCTTTTAAACTCCTGAGCCCCGGCGCTCAGAGAGAATGCCAGGGCTGCTATGGAGCATATATATTTCGCTATTTTCTGCAGATCAATCTTCATTGATAATCTTTATTCGTAAACCAATTTGAGGTCGTCGAGCCACATTGCACTTCCCGTACTACCCTCGAAGTAGTCACCATACTTGCTTGACGATGCAACGATGATGATTGCCGTTGGCTTGCGGTTTGAGCGATAGTCGATGTTGAGTGTGAACTCTGTCAGTCCGTCGCCCGATGTGCTGTCGTCAAATGTCAGTTCGCAATATCCGATGATGCTTTCGTCGTCGGGGTTGAAGAGACCATTTGTCGTGTCGGTGTTGTCGATGATCACCGGCCATGTTGTCGCAGAGACTGAGCTGCTGCTGTATGTCGTGCCTGTCCAGTCACCGAGAGCGATGAATATCTGTCCCTTATCCTTATCTCCCTTTGAGATTTTCTTGCTGCTGCTGTAGTCAACGGTGCCACATACGTAGCGTACCCATCCTGTCAGCTTGGTCGGACGTGAAGTGAACGGACGTCCCCAACCGATAACACCACCGCTCATACCGATGGTCTCCAGATATTTACCTGTAAAGAGGTTACCTGCGGCGAACTTACCGAGTGATGAGCCTACACCGACAAACTGAGAGTTCAGGTAGGCTGAATAGTTGCCGTCGTGAACATACTCTTCGCTCTTGGTCGTAAGGTTCTTGCTCATTGTTGCCGAACCATGGTTACCGCTGTCCCACCACATTGACTGGCCTGAGCCGTAGACAAGCATCGGTGTGCCGTCGGTCCAGTTCTCGAAGCTGGCATTCTCGGGCTGCAGTGCATACTCGGTGGTGAACTTCATTGACTCGGCTGCATTGCCGCCGTCCACAACCTGATACTCATATCTTGTGCCCGGAGTAAGTCCGGTGATCTCTGCTGTGATGTCGTCGCCATTCTTTGTTGCCTTAACCGATGTCCAGGTCTGTGAGCCTGAGAGGCGGTAGTTGAATGTCAGGTCGTCGCTTGTATCGCTGAGAGCCTTAGCTCTGAGTGTAGCCTTTGTTGCCCAGATCTCTGTCTCGTCCAGTGCGACTGTCTCTACGGCAGCGTCAGATACCATGATGGTCCATGTTGCCTCGCGGCGGTTGTTGCGCTCGTCGAGCGCCACGAACTTAATCAGGTGGTTACCCTCCTTGGCAGCGAACTTGGTCATCAGCTCCTGGCTGAACTTAAGGCCGAGGTTACACTTGGTCTCGTTGTTCGCACCGATAGTCACGCGGTTGGTGATCGATACGCCTGCTGCCGAGAGGTTAGCTCTCGCCTCGCTGCTCTTCAGCACGGTGACGATGTTCATCTGCGATGCAGGCAGACCCATGCTCTCAAACTCGTCGCACGACATCCATGCCTCTTCCAGGTTGCTCGATGTGGCAATCCAGATGGAGAGCTCCTCGCCGCTTGCACCCGGCTTGAAGAATGTCGGTGAGTCGAGCGAGAATGTATTGTTCTGTGCGTCCATACCTGTGATGGATGGGCGCTGATAGATGGTCACGTTTGAGACGTTCTCCTCGAGCGGAGTGCTGTCAATCGAGAGCGTGAGTGTTCCGCCACCTGTTGCGTCGCCCGGAGTAGATGCCGTGAAGGCGCAGGTCAGGGTGTAGAGAGTGGCAATGGAGATGCCCTCCTCAACTCCCGTACGTGTGAACTCGTTGCCCGACTGATCCTTTCCGGTGAATGTCCAGAAGAGGCGTGTGCTGTCGGCAGGGAGGATGAAGCTACCGGTAGTGTCGGCAGCGGCAGTCTCTGCGTTGAAGGTAAGGCTCTTCTTGCTTGTTACGCCCACCTTCAGCTCATACTCCTCGAAGGAGCTCTTCACGTCGTCGAAGTTAACCTTCACCAGGGTGTTCTGAATCTTGCAGGTCACCTTCACGTTCTGAGCCTCACCCTTCTTGATGGTGAATGCCTGGTTGCCCTCGTAGAATCGCTTGTCGAACGAAGCCTCCACCGAGTCGCCCGCTGTGGCGCGTACCGAATAGTCGCCGGTCAGCAGCTGCAAGCCGTCGGATGGGAGCGAGGAGATGCCCTGATAGGTTCGTATCAGGGTTGTCCCGTCGTAGATTCTGATGCGGGCGTCAGCCGCGAGAGCTGATGTCTCGTCGTCGGTCAGACGTGTCTTAACCTTCGTATAGTCATCGATGCCTACCGTCAGGAAGAGCTTACCCTCATCCTCACCGTAGCTGATGGCCTCTCTCTCGCAGCTCGTGCCGATAAATGGCAGGGCGAGAAGCAGTGTATATATCAGTTTCTTCATTGTCATAACTTTAGTCGCTTAGATTTAAGATCTCATTTTCAGTGTCTCCGATTTCACGTTGTCCTCATTATCTGTCACCGTGATGATGAACTTGTGCTCTCGTGGTGATATACCGCCGTTCAGGATTGGTATCAGATATGTGAAACCTGTTACGTCGAATGTTACCTCTGTCTGGTTGACAACCTGTT
>CAZKNB010000004.1:0-18839 GCA_964554075.1 uncultured Bacteroides sp. | reverse complement strand
AGATATGTGAAACCTGTTACGTCGAATGTTACCTCTGTCTGGTTGACAACCTGTTTGCCATTGGCAAAGCCGAGGTCGTTAAGACCCTGCTCCAGTTCTCCCGGATCTGCAAGGTCGAACTCTCCTGCCAAGCCAACGTCTTCCAGTGATCTGGCATCAAGCGTCGGTGAGTCAATCTTTACGACGAGGCTCTTGATTCCCTTTGGAGCCTTGATAAATACCTTGACTGGTACAGGGTTGGCTGCGGTTGCTTTCGATACGTCTACCCAGTCGGTAGTGATGTTGAAGCCGTCGCCGGTGATTGTCGGCAGGTCGGGGTTGGTCTCCTCGTTGTTGTCACTGCCGCTGTTGTCGCTTCCGCCACCGTTTCCGCTGTTGTCGCTTCCGCTATTGTTGTCACCGCTGTTATCGCCGCTGTTATTGTTGTCGTCCTTGTCCTTATTCTCGTCGAAGTCGGCAACGGCATCCTCGCGGCCTGTGCTGGTGGTGATGTCCACGTTGATCTCCTCGGTCTCGCAAGATGCATCTACCGTGATGCCGAATGTGGCAGTTCCGCCCTCGCCGTTACCGTTGTTGTTAACCTTGCTGAGCGAATACTTCACGATGCGGTGCTCACCGCCCTTGACGCCGTTGAAGCTCTCCTTATACTCCACTGCGGCACCGTCGATGGTACCCTTCAGTGTGGTCTCAATCACGTTGTAGGCGCCCTCTACGGTAGGCTGGTAGTATCCCGCGCGGGTCTCGCCCTTCGCGAAGTCCAGCGAACCACCGTTGGTCACCTTCACCGTTGCCACCACGTCGTCGCCCAGCAGTGCTGCCAGGTCGTCATCGTAGGTCACGGTGACCATGATGCTCTGGAGCGTACATTTCACCTCGTCGATATATGTAATCTTGTTGGCTTCGATTGCGAAGTCCTGAGTGCCCTTGTAGTATGGGCGGTCAAACTCTGCGTCGGCAGGGGTGTGTGACGTTGCTGTCAGCGTATAGGTGCCGACTGCCATCTCTATAACCTCAGGCATGTCGCCGAAGCGCCACTGCTTGCGATAGGTGTTGCTGCCCTTACCCTCAATCAGGATGATGTAGTCGCTGAAGTCCTCTCCGGCACGCGTGTTGCTGCCGGCAAGGCTTACTGCCGCAACCGAGAGCTTCAGCTTGGCGAAGCTCATCGTACCCTCGGCTGTGACCTCTGTGTTCTCTCCGGGTCCGTAGGAGAAGTTCTCTCTCTCACAAGACGAAAGAACAAACAGGTTCATCAGAACCAATGCTAGTATATATGTCAATCTTTTCATATTCCTGTGTATATCTTGTTTCTTTAGTATCCTAATGTTACATCATCGATGTAGAGCTGGCTGGCGTAGAACTCACCATCTGAGAGGTTTCCGAATGCCGGATATTTTGCCCAGCGTGATGACTCTGCTTTTCTGGTGTTGCTCCAGCTGTCTGAACCCGACTTAAACTCTATGCGGAGGTGTGTAGCCTTGAGTTCAGTGTTGGTGTACACGAGCGTGATGGTCTTCTGGGTGTATGAGCTTACCTTGTTTGAATCAGAGTAGCTGCCCTGAGCCAGAACTGTTGTCACTCCGTTGCTGCGGTTCTCAACCACTACGTTAGCTGTCATGCTGTCGCTGTTCGTCGGAGTGTACATGTAATAGAATGTCACTGTCTTCGGACGTGAAGTGAACGACATACCATAGTCTGGAGCCATGCTCGTTGAGTTGAAGCTACCAAGGTAGAGCTCACCCGGAGTCTTGTTGTAGCAGTACGAAGCACTTCCTCCGGCAGTGTTCGCGTTACCCCAACCTACTGTGCGGATCAGCGCAGCGTAGCCGCTATGGCTGTCGGTTGTGCTGATTGTTCCTGAGTTAGAGTTATATCTGTAGCTGCCATCAGTCTGGAATGTGTACTTGTTCATTGTATCCCATCCACGGGTTGACTCGTCGTTTGTGTCCCATGGATAATACTCGTACCAGTTACCGCTGTGACGCTCCACTGAGTACCAGCTCTCGAAGCTTGCGTTCGGCAGCTGACGCTTGGTCTCTGTGGTGATCTCCACGGTGCCTGTGAGGTCGGTCGATGAACCGTTTGTAGCCTTCGCTCTCAATACGTAGGTTGTTCCCGGAGTAAGACCGCTCAGGGTGACATCCTTGCCGCTGCGTGCGCTCTTCACCGTTGTCCATCCTGTGGCGCCATCCTCCTGAACCTGGATTGAGAGGTTCTTTCCGCTGAGGAAGTCTTCGATGGTCTTGCCGTCGGTGCCAAGGTAGCTCAGGGTTACCGTAGCATCCTCAGTCCATACGTCGCCTGTCTTTGCGCTGATGGCGAAGAGCGGGTTGGTGATGGCTGCGGTCACTGTGTAGACCTTGTTGCCGCAAGTCAGCTTGATGATGTCGTCGCGGTCCTCGGTGATGGTGTAGGGGAGGGTGATGGTCATCGTGTGGTTCTCACCGTCGCTTGTGAGGCTGAAGCTAGTCTTCGTCCACTGTCCGTAGATGCTGAGGTAGTAGGCCTCCACGTCGCTCTGGACGTCGCCGTCGTAGGTCACCTGGATAGGCACCTGATTGCTGCCCTCGGCTACTACTATGCGGCGGTTGACCACCGTGAACTTGTTCTCCACGGTCGCAACCTTCAGTGCGAACTCATCCTCATTCTCCTTGCTGTTGTTGTCCACAACTCGCAGGCGGAATGTGCTGGTCGGCACGTTGCTGTCATATTCGATGTTCTTTATTACGTTGGTGAAGTCCACCTGAGCGATGTTGCCCTTGTTGCCTGTCAGACCCAGAGTCTTGAGTCCCAGGTTGGTCAGGAGTGTCTTTTGCTCCGCAGTCATGTTGCAGAGGTCCACCGTTGCCGGCCATCCTGTCTTGTCGCTGGTGAGCGATGAGCAGTTGGTGTAGAGGTAGCAGTGGTCGATGCCGCCCTCAGCCTTGATATAGGCGTAGAGGTCGGTGGTCGGTGTTCTGCCCTCGCGAAGCTCTATTTCGGTGTTGTTGGTGAAGCCGTTGGCGGTGAGCGCCGGAGCCGAAGCGTTGAGTGCCTCGTCGGTCACGTAGATCTTGCGTGAGTCGGTCGATACGGCGTCGTCAAACTCCACGGTCATCAGTCCTGTGCCGGCGTCCACGTCGAGAGTGAGCACATATTCGTGGCGTGCCAGGGCGTTGATCTCCTTGACGAAGAGCTTGCTCTGTGCTCCGCTCTGCTTCTTTACGTTGACGTTAACTGTCAGGATTCCCGGTTTGAAGTAGCCCGCGCGTGTCTCAGTGCTGCTGAATTTTACAGCGCTGTTACCGCTCGACTGCACCTCTCCGGTATATTCGGTGAAGTATTTCTTGAAGTTGTCGGTGTAGTTGAGGCGCACCATTGAGTTGGCCAGTGTACACTCCATTGTGACTGCAGTCTCTTTGCCGTCGTTAATGGTGAAGTCGCTGTTGCCCTCGTAGTAGGGGAGGCCGAAGCCCTCGTTGTAGAGCTTTCCGTAGGATGCCTTTACGGTGTAGCTGCCGACGGTGAGCGCCACGTTGTCGCCCATCTTAGCGAGGCTTTCAAACGAAGCGTACGCCTCAGTGCTACCCTTTTTATAGATTGTTACGGCGAATTCCGAAGCCGATGGCGCCGATTCGCTGGCACGCGTTCCTACTCTTTGCGTGCTGTTATTCACGTCGAGTTCGAGACTCAGGTAGCCCTCCGCCTCTCCGTAGTTGATGTTTTCCTTGTCGCACGACATGAGCATCATCACCGAGGCAAAAAGCATTGTGAATATACTTTTCTTGCTTGTTACTGTCATTCTTTCTACTTTAGTTGCAACGCCTGTCAGTCGTTGCAGATTTATGTGCAATATCTAAAATACACTGCAAAGATATAAAATCGACTCCATAAATCAATAATTATCAGTGGTAAAAGTTTACTCAATATTAAAATCCGACCATCTTTTTAACCTTTCCGCTGAAAAAAAAGATAGCCCAATCGTGGTATCCGATGTTCCATTTTTAATATTTTGACGAGAATGATGGTGATGGTTCAATACGTAAAAACCAATCATTCCCACAAAAATTGTGAGATTGCACTGTGATTTTGCTGTCCTGACGCTGGCCCTGTCGCTGGGTCATTGCTCCATGTCGCCCTGTCGCTGCTCTCAGTCATCGGGTTGCTGTTTCCTGTTGTCGCTGTTGTTGTCTCGTAATCCAGTGGAATAGATTTCCAATCCATTGGTTTACGATTTTATTCCAGTGGATTATTTTTCCAATCCATTGGTTTACGATTCTATTCCAGTGGATTATTTTTCTAATCCATTGGTTTGTGATTTTATTCCAGTGGATTGCTGGCTGTTGGACTGACTGAACAATGTTAGTGCCCCCTTACAATAAACAAGGGGGC
This sequence comes from uncultured Bacteroides sp., assembly GCA_964554075.1. GTDB lineage: Bacteria > Bacteroidota > Bacteroidia > Bacteroidales > Bacteroidaceae > Bacteroides. Next base: position 14,468 of record CAZKNB010000004.1, on the reverse strand, counting down.
ACTAGCTATCGTACTATGCATCAGTTTATTGCGCGAGTTAGTGCCCCCTTAACCCCGATTTTCGTAAACTTTTCCCCCTCACACGCGGGAGAGAAATATTTCAAAAACTTTTCTTCCTGCGTGTGCGCGTGGGGAGTTTTAGGATTTTGGGGGTTAAGGGGGCACTAAGTCTTGCAATGCTTTGATATGCAGCGCTGTAACAGGTGCCCCCCTTTGTGTTGTAAAGGGGGCACTAGATTGATGTACTTGAATATCGGGATTGATGTCTTGCGTTGTGTTTGCTATGCTGGATTAGGTCGCTATGCAGGATTGGACCGGACGCTATGTATAGCGTCCGCCATAATGCCGCATGGTTCAATGCGTTAACGTCGAATAGTATGCATCCGAAGCTGAATGCGGTTAGTTGGGAGAAGGTTGGCACGATTAATATTTAGGGTCACCCTGTATTATCAAGGGGGACCCTGGTTAAATAGCTGTTGCTTAGTTCGTTGTAAGCGTTAGGGTCACCCTTGACCCCAATTTCCGTAAACTTTCCCCCTTACACGCAGGAGAGAAATATTTTATTTATTTTTCTTCCTGCGTGTGCGCGTGGGGAGTTTTAGGATTTTTGGGGTAAGGGTGACCCTAAATCGGATAACCTGTTGATTTATAGAATAAAAATCAGGGTCCCCCTTGTACTGCCAAGGGTGACCCTAAATCTCGTTTTGTTACTACTTCTCCTTTGAGTTATCCGCAAACTTGGCGAAGAGGAGGAGAGCTATCGCGGAGATCAGACCGACGGCAGCAAAGACGTACCAGATGTAGTGGGCGTGGACACTCGCTGCCTCCCATGCCTCACGACTCTCGAAAAGAGCAGGGTCGGGACAATACTTCGTCAGCAGGATGCCGGAGAGACCAAATCCAAGAACCGACGACAGGAAGGAATCGAGATGGCTGAAGCCCAGGTACATTCCCTCCTCACCCTTGGGAGCCTGGAGCGAAAAGTACTCCAGATAGCGCGGAGAGATGAAACACTCGGCAAGACCCTGAACCACGATACCCGCAATCATCATAATCGTGATGTTGCTGACACCACTGATCAACTCACCGTCAATCAGATTGCCGCACGCCATCAAGAGAGCAGAGAGAGGGATGAGGAACATACCTACCGTCATCGACGTGATCGCCGAACGCTTCGCCATCAGGCGAGTGATGAAGCTGACGCAGCAAACCACCACGAAGGGATTCACATTGGCAATCCATCCCGGACGTGCACCCTCGCCAGCCATACGGATCACGTACTTCGGCATAGTGGCATAGAGCTGCTGCTGAACCATCCAGAAGCCAGTCACGATGACGATGAGAAGAAGCAGGCGCCAGTTGGTCAGCACGCGGCGGAAGCCAGCGATGATGTCGCGCACACTCTTGTTCTCACCGGTGTGGTTGGCAGTCTTGTAGAAAAGCACCACCATCATCAGCGCGATGAAGGTCATGGCAGCCGAGAAGTAGTTGATGTAGATATAGCCGTTGTCACCAATGACGCTGCGCAGCGGGTCGATGATAGTCTTACCCGTGAAGGCACCGATGTTGACCATCATGTAGAAGATGGAGTAGCCGCGGGCACGAGTCTCCTCTGTGGTCTCCTTAGCTACAGAAGCCGAGATGATGGACTTGATGAAGGAACCGCCCACCATGATGATGACGAGCACCGGAACGATGGCCCAGTGGGCACTGCTCTCGGCCAGGCCGTGGAAGGTGGTGGTAGCACCGTAGCTGACGAGTCCCGCCGCCTCGAGCATCGTGGGGAGCGAGGCAAGTCCGAGGTATCCCACAGTCAGGAGAGAGAAGGCAAGAATCATGGACTTACGGAAGCCAATCTTGTCGGCATAGGCACCCGAAAAGATCGGGAGCAGGTAGAGTCCGCCCGAGAAGAGACCCGAGATGACGCTGGCCTCAATATCCGAGAAGCCAAGAATATTTGACAAGTAGAGTGTGAGGACAATGAAGATGCCGTAGTAGGCCATTCGTTCAAAAAGTTCAACAGCCGTGCTCACCCAGAAGGCGGTGGAATAGCCCTTGAACATTCCGCTTGAAGATTTTCCCATTCTGATAATTTTATTCGTTTATTTTTACTTCCAACGACCAGCAAATGAATCGTTGATATGTTAATTTTGTCGCAAAGATACATTTTTATTTTTCGTAAATCTATACAAAACGAAAAACGTCGACACAAAGATTTGAAAATAAATTAATTAAATTCGAAAATTAACAGGAAAATATTAGTTAGTTCAAAAAATAACATTTATATTTGTTCCATAAAACTTAGAACCTAGAACAACAGTAGAATTTAGCGACTAAAGCTTATGGATACAAACAAACGAAAACAGCTTTCGGCATGCGGAATTCGCATGATGATTACCAGCTTTGCAATGCTGCCCTTGCTGTCCGGATGTGTCGATTCGGACAAGAACTACTTTGACCCTGAAGCAACTAAGGCAATGTACGACGAGGCATACCCCGTCAGCGACATTGATCCCGATATGGACTGGAAGACTACACGAAGTCTGACTCTCAACGTTGCCGTTGAGGAGGATGACCTGGTGAACTACCGTGTGCGTGTTTACGACGGTAATCCGCTCTTTGGAAACTCATCGCCCTCGCTTCTGGCTGAGGGTAACGCCAGCAAGGGTTCGCCCTTCATCAGCAGTTTCGACTGCCCGACGGCGGTTGACACTGTCTACGTGATGCGTACCGACGAGCACGAACGCCACCTGCTGAAGTCTGTGGCTGTGGAGAACGGGGCTGTGAAGGCTACCTTCGGAACAACCGGCAGCGCAACCCGCTCGGGTGCCACCGGTGCAACGCGTGCCACGGAGGCCGACGTGCCCAAGTATTCGCCCGACAGAACAGAGGCGGAGGTGAAGGCATTGATTGACGGTGCTGTGGAGTTTACCGACGCAACCAGCATGGAGAGTGGAAAGACCTACTATATCCCAGCAGGCAAGACTGTGACCCGTACTGCTAATTACGGTGTCAACTGGTCGGAAATTCCGCTGATTGTGGCAGGAACGCTCAATATCGACAACCCTGGGAACACTGTTCAGGCTGAGTCGCTGATGAAGATCTACGTGCTGAACGGAGGTAAGGTCAATATCACTTCCGGCTCCACATTCTATCTCAACTGTGTGAACCTGACTGTCTATAAGGGCGGCGAGGTAAGCGGCGGAAACCTCGGCGTGAACAACTATAATACCCTGATCTACAACGCAGGAACATTCACTGTCGACACATTCTCAAACAATGGTGCCATCTTCTATAACGACGAGGGTGGTGTCGTAAAGGCCGGCTACCTCGACTTCAATACCTATAACTGTACGTTCGTGAACCGTGGTGAGGCAACAGTGGCGAAGACCCACTCAGGCATCGTGGTCTACAATACTGATAAGCTTGAGGTAACCGATACCTTCGCAGGTAAGCTGGTCAACCTGAAGGATGTGAAAATCAACAACTGTACATACTACGGCACCGTAATCCAGAACAACTGCTACACCGAGATAGAGGGCGACTTCTACGGTGAACTGACACTGGGCGACGGCTGCGCACTCCGCGTCAAGGGCAATATGCCTGTGGAGGGCAGAACGATTACGCTTGGCTCTGGAGCAATGCTTCAGGTCGACGGTGAGGGATACCTTAACAGTCGCGGCATCTACGGACCATCGACAGGCAGCGCCCTGATCAAGATTAAGAAGTTGATGGACGCCAACAGTATGTGGTCGGGCGGCGGTACCGTCTACTACGAGATTGACGAAGTGTCAGAAACGCTGCAGAGCAGCTTTAGCTGGATGACATACCAGTATGGCCTGCTGACAAGCGGCGGAAGCTCCATCGCAAAGTGGGGCAACTCTCCATTCGTGATGCCTAGCGGTGACTGTACGGGTGACGGCTCAACTCCGGTTGAGAGCGGAACACCGGTCGAGGATAAAGATATAGAGTATACATACGCATTCGAGGATAACTACCCATACGTAGGTGACTACGACTTCAACGACGTGGTGCTCGACGTTAAGGCTGTCAACAACCGCAACGACGACAACACCGTGAAGTCAACAACTATCAGCGTAACTCTCGCTGCTGTCGGCGGTATCAAGAAGACCGGCGCAGGACTGCGACTCGTGGGTATCAACAAGAGCGACGTGGAATCGGTAAGCTTCAGCGGCGACACGCAGATGCGCAACACCCTGGTCAACTCACTGATGGAGAATGCGACTATGGAGGAGAATGGCACAGAGGTTGTCATCCCGCTCTTCGGTGATGCTCACGCCGTCTATGGCCGCGCTTCAGACCGCGCAATGCTCAACACTGGACTCAACAGTACAGGCAGTCTCTACACTCTGAACATCGAGATCGTGCCGCGCGACAAGAGCAAGACAGACCCATTCATCGGCAAGGACAATCTGGACTTCTTCGTGGCAACGACGGTAGGTTCGGGATCCCGTTGCGAGATTCACCTCTACGAATTCTGGGACAACGGCGCTACAGCCAATGGCAACGTCTACCGCGACAATCTCGAGCTGGCAGGCAACAAGACCTGGGCTATCAGCGTGCCTAACTTCAGGTACCCGAATGAGTATGAGACTATTACCGGAGTCTACGACGGCTTCGCAGCGTGGGCTAAGAACCGCAGCGCCAACGAAGACTGGTATAATAACCCCGATACCGAGAAGGTTTATAGATAACTTTTTTTGGGTGTTATTTAACATAACTTCGAAATAGTTGCTATATTTGCAGAAAATTGTGGGGTGGAGCGTAGGTGCGACACCCCAGAATAGTTAAGAAAAAAGAATAGAATAAACGATAATATTGGTATGAAAAAGATATTGCTTATTGATGACAAGGCATCTATCGGTAAGGTCGTTTCGATGTATCTGAGCAAGGAGTATGAGTATACCTACCTTGACAACGCTCTGAAGGCGCTCGAGTGGCTGCAGCAGGGCAACATCCCAGACCTCATCATCTCCGATATACATATGCCTGACATGAGTGGCGTTGAGTTTGTGGCATATATGAAGAACAATGAGTTGTTGAAGTCAATACCTATTATAATATTGTCTAGCGAGGATAGTACCACCGAGCGCATCAAGCTGCTCGAGGACGGCGCTGCCGACTATATCCTCAAACCATTCAATCCGCTGGAGCTGAAGATCAGAATCAAGAAGATCCTTGGTTGACAGACGCCACGGAGGCTGCTACGACTGTGTAACTGAACACTTGAACATTTTATAAAACCGAAAGAAAGATTGATAATCCCGCATCGCAACGATGACTAACGTTATATATATAGGAAGATATGAGCCCGCAATAAGGGTGCTGCACCAACACATTGGAGACCACCGACTCTTCACATTGCCAACGATGAAAAACCTGAGCAGTGTGATTGGACGTATCGACCTTAGAAGGGAAGAGGTAATCATTCTCTACGAGCAGGTGATGCTCGACGAGGACCTGAGGAATCTGCATACGATTCACACCAAGTACCCTTCAATGTATCTAGTGCTGGTCTTCGAGGATATGGATGCAGAGATGTCGAAGGAGTACTTCAACGTGGGCGTCAACAACACCATGCCTATCGACCTGAAGCCGGAGAACGTGGACAACCTGAACAATCTGGTTCGCATTCTCGACCTCAAGCGTAAGGTGATGGGACGCAACAACGTGAGCCTTGAGGAGATGGCGGAGCAGAATGCCGACACCCTCTTCAAGTTGCCGAAATGGAAGAGAGCTTTCGACATAGTCTTCGCTTCGTGTGCCATTCTGGCCCTCTCACCGCTGCTTCTGATCACCGCCATTGCTATCCGCCTGGAGAGCAAGGGACCAATCATCTACAAGTCTAAGCGCGTGGGCAGCAACTACCATCAGTTCGACTTCCTGAAGTTCCGCTCGATGTATGTCGACGCCGACAAGCACCTGAAGGACTTCAACAACCTGAACCAGTATCAGGCTCCCGACGACGAGGAGGAGAAGTCCGCCGAGAAGAAGGCTGCCGACAAGAGTGCCGCCGGTGCAATGATGATTACCGACGACATGGAGATCTCCGACGATATGGTCATCTCAGACGATATGGAGATTTCTGACGACATGGTTATCTCCGACGACATGATAATCTCCGACGACATGGTCATCTCGGACGACGGCGTAGCGCCCGCGAAGAGTGGGGCAGGAGAGGTAAGAATCTCCGACGACACCGAACCCGAGGAGGTGGGACAGTTCGACAACGTGATGGTGGGCGACGACACAGACGTCCCCGACGATCCCGAGGAGGTGATGCTCGTGTCCGACGACTCAATGGTTTCGGAGGACTCATACCTCAAGCATCGTAACTTCGAGCAGGAGAACTCATTCGTGAAACTGGCCAACGACCCGCGTATCACACGTGTGGGCCGCGTAATCAGAAAATATAGTATAGACGAGTTGCCGCAGCTGGTCAACATCCTCAAGGGAGACATGTCGGTGGTGGGCAACCGCCCGTTGCCTGTCTACGAGGCTGAAAAGCTGACGAGCGACGGATACATCGACCGCTTCCTGGCGCCCGCGGGACTTACGGGTCTCTGGCAGGTGGAGAAGCGAGGCGACTCAGGCAAGATGTCGTCCGAGGAGAGAAAGCAGCTGGACATAAGGTACGCCCACGAGTTCTCGTTCCTCTTCGACATAAAGATTATTCTAAGAACAGTAACAGCATTTATCCAGAAAGAAAATGTATAAAGACCTATGATCAACACCGCATTCAACCTTTTGGATCTAATAATGACTATCGGAGCTCTCTGCTCCGGTATCTATCTGATGGTCTTTACCATCTCGAGCCTGCGCCATCAGGGCAGGCGATTCCCTGAGAGTGACGAACTGAAGCGCTTCCTGGTGCTCTTGCCCGAGGGCTCTGAGCTGGGCGAACTGGAGTATCCGGAGGAGCTCTACCGTGTGGAACACTACGACAATGTGGTTGACGCCGTGCAGGCTGCCGACATCTCGCAGTTTGATATGTTCGTCATACTGGGCGAAACGACCCACGTCTCTCCCCACCTCCTGAAGGATATCAGCGATGCCCACTACGGCAACGCACGCGCCATACAGCTCTGCCACATCGTGGAGGGCAGACAGACATTCCTCGACCATAAGAGAGCGATGCGCGAGGGCGTTCACGACTCGGTGGTGGCACTGGGTCACAACCGCTTCGAATGGCCGTCGGCTCTGCGCCGTCTGGACATCGCCATTGATGCCGAATGGCTGCAGAAGAACCTCTTCAGCGAGAAGTCCAACATAGAGAACCGACTGCTGCATCAGGGTGTCTTCATCCATTTCCTGCCCTACGCTCAGGTATTCAGCAACGCGCCTCGCCGCTACAAGAGCACACCGCTCGCCCTGAAGCGCTTCCTGACTGCGCTCCCCGTGGCTCTCTCGGAGGGCAACCTCTACTATGCCGACAAGATTGTTCGCGGCGTCTGTCCGTCGTGGATCTTGCAGATCACCGTGATAGCCCTCTGGACGCTCGTCTCGCTCTACTTCTACTGGGGCACCGCCCTGAAGTGGCTCATCATCCTCGTTGTCTACACAATACTTATCGCGATAGCCGTGCCCGACTATCTGGTGGTCAAACCTAAAGAGAAGAAAGGAAAGAAAAAATGAGTATCAAGGAGAAACTTTCGGCATATCCGGGACTGAAGAGGGCCATTCACCGCTTCATCATGCATCCCGTGAAGACGCGTCCCAACTGGTGGATAAGGATCTTCTCATTCCTCTACCTGAAGCGCGGACGCCACTCTGTCATCTACCGCAGCGTGCGTTGCGACCTGCCGCCCTTCAACCTCTTCAGCATCGGAGCCTATTCGGTGGTGGAGGACTACACCTGCCTTAACAATGCCGTGGGCGAACTGACCATCGGCGACTACAGTCGTGTGGGACTGGGCAACACCGTGATTGGACCGGTCCATATCGGCAACCATGTCAACACGGCGCAGAACGTGGTGGTCTCCGGCCTGAACCATAACTATCAGGACCCCGAGCGCAGGATTGACGAGCAGGGAGTGAGCACATCGCTCATCACCATCGAGGACGACGTATGGATTGGAGCCAACAGCACGGTGCTGGCTGGCGTCACCATAGGACGTCACTCCATAGTGGCAGCGGGCAGCGTAGTGACCCGCTCCGTGCCTCCCTATTCGGTGTGCGCAGGAGCCCCCGCGAAGGTGGTGAAACAGTATGATTTTGAGCAAAAAGCGTGGGTTAAGCCCGCGAATAACCAATAATGGGGAGTAAATGGAGCGTGACTGACTGAAAATATACCATTTAAAGGGGATTGCGGGAGCGGCGTAATGGCTATATCTTTGCAACATCAGAATTTAATTTATTAGTCACAATCTATTTACGAAAACCACATTTAAGTAAATGAAAACAGCATCCCGCCGAAGTGATTCGCCGGGATGCTGTTTTTATATACCTATGGTCATGTTTGTCTGTGTGGCGAATTTGTAGTATCTTTGCAGCCGTTAAAAGAATTTTATGGATTGGTTTTATAGTCTATTCGTCGACTACTCGGCGTTGCAAGCCGTTGTGGTTCTGTCTCTTATATGTGCCGTGGGACTTGGTCTGGGAAAGATTCACGTGATGGGTGTCTCTCTCGGCGTCACCTTCGTCTTCTTTGCGGGCATCCTGGCGGGCCATCTCGGTCTCTCGATTGATCACAACATGCTCAACTATGCCGAGAGTTTCGGCCTTATCATATTCGTGTATGCCCTGGGACTTCAGGTGGGTCCGGGCTTCTTCAGCTCGTTCCGCAAGGGTGGAGTGACGCTCAACATGCTGGCGACGGGTGTCGTCGTGCTGGGTACGCTGCTGGCTGTGCTGGCTTGCAGCTTCACAGGCATCTCGCTGCCCGACATGGTCGGCATACTCTGCGGTGCCACTACCAACACTCCAGCTCTGGGAGCCGCTCAGCAGACCCTCAAGCAGATGGGGCTGCCGACAAGCACACCAGCCCTGGGCTGCGCCATATCCTATCCGCTGGGTGTAGTGGGGGTGATCCTCGCCATCCTGCTGATGCGTAAGACACTGGTGCGACAGAGCGACATCGAGACTCAGGACAAGGACAACAACAATCAGACATATATCGGAGCCTTCCAGATCCACAATCCAGCCATCTTCAACAAGAGCGTGAAGGAGATAGCCCAGATGAGCTATCCGAAGTTCGTCATCTCGCGTCTGTGGCGCGACGGTGCGGTGACCATCCCGACCTCGGAGAAGGTGCTCAAGGAGGGCGACCGCATACTTGTCATCTCGTCTGAGAAGGACATCATGGCGCTGACCATCCTCTTCGGCCAGCAGGAGAACACCGACTGGAACAAGGAGGACATCGACTGGAATGCCATCGACAATCAGCTGATGTCGCAGGGCATCCTGATCACCCGTCCCGAGCTGAACGGCAAGCGCCTCGGCTCCCTGCGCCTGCGCAATAAGTATGGCATCAACATCAGCCGCGTCTATCGTAGCGGAGTGCAGCTGCTTGCCACCCCTGACCTCACCCTGCAGCTGGGCGACCGACTGACCGTGGTGGGTGAGCAGTCCGCCATCCTCAATGTGGAGAAGGTGTTGGGCAACGCCGTGAAGAGTCTTAAGGAGCCCAACCTGGTGGCAGTCTTCGTCGGTATCGTGCTGGGACTGATTCTCGGTGCAGTGCCCATCAGCATCCCCGGCATCAGTGCCCCTGTTAAGCTTGGTCTGGCAGGTGGTCCCATCATTGTCGGCATCCTCATCGGCACATTCGGTCCGCGTCTGCACATGGTGACCTACACCACACGCAGTGCCAACCTGATGCTTCGTGGCCTGGGTCTCGCCCTCTATCTGGCGTGCCTCGGTCTGGACGCCGGAGCCCACTTCTTCGAGACCGTGTTCCGTCCCGAGGGATTGCTGTGGATTGGTGTCGGTTTCGCGCTGACCCTTCTCCCCGTCATCATCATGGGCATCGTGGCTCTGAAGTGGAGCCGCCTGGACTTCGGCACCGTCTGCGGCATGCTCTGCGGAAGCATGGCGAACCCCATGGCGCTCAACTACGCCAACGAGGTGGTGCCCAACGACAATCCGTCAGTGGCCTACGCCACCGTCTATCCCTTCTGCATGTTCCTGCGAGTCATAATAGCACAAGTAACTTTGATGTTTTTATTGACCTAGCGACACAATAAAAGAGAAGAAAAAACGTTATATATCAACCTAGCTAATGACAACATGACTACACAAGACATTACTCAAGAGAGTCTGAAAGGCGATGCACGCTACCTTCAGCTGCTCTCCTACAGCTTTCCTACGATTGCTGCGGCGAGCACAGAGATTATCAACCTCGAGGCGATACTCAACCTGCCGAAGGGAACGGAGCACTTTCTGACTGATATACATGGCGAATACGAGGCCTTTCAGCACGTGCTGAAGAATGCTTCGGGAGCCGTCAAGCGTAAGGTGAACGAGATCTTCGGCAACACCCTCCGCGAAACGGAGAAGAAGGAGCTGTGTACTCTCATCTACTATCCTGAAGAGAAGCTGCAGCTGGTGAAGGCTGTGGAGAAGGACATCGACGACTGGTATCTGATCACGCTCAACCAGCTGGTCAAGGTGTGCCAGAACGTCTCTTCGAAGTACACTCGCTCGAAGGTGCGCAAGTCGCTCCCCGAGGAGTTCTCCTACATCATCCAGGAGCTGCTCCACGAGTCGTCGGTCGACCCGAACAAGCATGCCTATATCAATGTCATCATCAGCACGATAATCTCTACGGGACGTGCCGATGACTTCATCATAGCTATGTGTAACCTGATTCAGCGCCTCACCATCGACTCGCTCCACATCGTGGGCGACATCTTCGACCGTGGTCCCGGCGCTCACATCATCATGGATACACTCTGCGACTATCACAACTTCGACATACAGTGGGGCAACCACGACATCCTCTGGATGGGAGCTGCGGCGGGCAACACCAGCTGCATGGCAAACGTGATCCGCATGTCGATGCGCTACGGCAACCTCGCCACGCTGGAGGATGGCTATGGCATCAATCTGCTGCCGCTTGCCACCTTCGCCATCGAGGCGTATGCCGACGACCCCTGCAGCCTGTTCCAGCCGAAGGTTTGCGAGAACGACGGATTCGACGAGAAGACCGTACGCCTCATTGCGCAGATGCACAAGGCCATCACCATCATCCAGTTTAAGCTGGAGGCGGCAATCATTGACCGCCGCCCGGAGTTCGGCATGGAGAGCCGCAAGCTGCTGCAATATATCGACTTCAAACGCGGTGTCTTCGTCTACGAGGGCAAGGAGTACGCCATGCGCGACACCAATTTCCCGACCGTCGACCCCGCCGACCCATACCGACTGACGCCCGACGAGGAGGACCTGGTCAACAAGCTGCACCACTCATTCCTCAAGAGCGAGAAGCTGCGCAAGCACATGCGCTGCCTCTTCACCAACGGCGGCATGTACACCGTCTGCAACTCGAACCTCATCTTCCACGCCTCAATCCCGATGAACGAGGATTGCACCTTCAAGGAGGTGAACATCAATGGCAAGATGTATGCGGGCAGACGACTGATGGACCGACTGGACCGCCTGATCCGCAATGCCTACTTCGGCGACCCGAAGAGCAAGGAGACGCAGTTCTCGATGGACTACATGTGGTACATCTGGTGCGGTCCCGACTCTCCGCTCTTCGACAAGAGCAAGATGGCTACCTTCGAACGCTACTTCCTGACCGACAAGGAGACCTATAAGGAGAAGAAGGGCTTCTACTACACGCTGCGCGACAACCGTGAGGCGTGTGAGTTCATCATGGCGGAGTTTGGCGTGACGGGTCAGCACACGCATATCATCAATGGTCACGTGCCGGTGAAGACGATCAAGGGCGAGAAGCCCATCAAGGCCGACGGCAAGCTGCTGGTGATCGACGGTGGCTTCTCAAAGGCCTATCAGCCCGAAACGGGTATCGCAGGATATACGCTGGTCTATCACTCCCACGGCATGCAGCTGGTTCAGCACGAGCCGTTCCAGTCGCGCCAGAAGGCGATAGAGGAGGGGCTCGACATCAAGTCGACCACCTTCGTAGTGGAGTTTAACTCGCAGCGCATGATGGTGAAGGATACCGATAAGGGCCGCGACCTAGTCCGGCAGATTGATGAGCTCAAGAAGTTGCTTACGGCGTACAGGACGGGAATAATAAAGGAAAGACTATAATTTAAAGTAGTAAGTAGGAAGTAGTAAGTAGAAAATAAAGATACTTCTGATGTATAACCCTGGGGTTTCCATCTGCCAGTTGTGGAAACGCAGTGGTATTACTTTCTACTTTAGACTTACTACTTTATACTTAAAGGAGAAATTTGCATTTCTCCTTTTTATCGTCTATTTTTGTCCTATTATGAATACGAACTATTTAGACGAATTGAATCAGAGTCAGCGCAGCGCCGTGGAGTACTGCGACGGTCCCTCACTGGTAATTGCCGGAGCGGGGTCGGGCAAGACGCGCGTACTGACCTACAAGATAGCCCATCTGCTCAACAGCGGATATGAACCATACAACATCCTGGCACTGACATTCACCAACAAAGCCGCACGCGAGATGAAGGCCCGCATCGGCCGACTGGTGGGGGAGCAGCGCGCCCGCTACCTATGGATGGGCACCTTCCACTCTGTCTTCTCACGCATCCTGCGTGCCGAGGCGTCGCGCATAGGCTTCACCAGCCAGTTTACCATCTACGACGCTGCCGACAGCAAGAGTCTCATCCGCAGCATCATCAAGGAGCTGGGGCTCGACGAGAAGACCTATAAGCCGGGCAACGTGCAGAACCGCATCTCCAATGCCAAGAACCATCTGGTGATGCCCGACGGCTACGCCCGCAGCCGCGAGATCTACGAGGCGGACAACAACGCCAAGATGCCGCGCATCGGTGAGATCTACAACATCTACTTCGAGCGCTGCAAGCAGGCTGGAGCCATGGACTTCGACGACCTGCTGCTCTACACCTTCGTCCTCTTCAACGACAATCCCGACGTGCGCGACCGCTACGCAGAGCAGTTCCGCTACGTGCTGGTCGACGAGTATCAGGACACCAACTTCGCGCAGCACCGCATCGTGCTCCAGCTGACCGAGACCAACCGCCACGTATGCGTGGTGGGCGACGATGCCCAGAGCATCTACTCCTTCCGCGGAGCCGACATCGACAATATACTCACCTTCAACCGCAGCTATCCCGAGGCGAAGCTCTTCAAGCTGGAGCAGAACTATCGCTCCACTCAGACCATCGTCAGCGCTGCCAACAGCCTTATCGACAAGAACCAGCGACAGATTCCGAAGAATGTATTCTCCGAGAATGCTGAGGGCGAGTCGATTCCGGTGATCCAGGCATACAGCGACATCGAGGAGGGCGACATCGTGGTCAACAAGATTGCCGATATGCACCGCCGTGGCAGCGGCTATGACGACTTCGCCATCCTCTATCGCACCAATGCGCAGAGCCGTATCTTCGAGAATGCCCTCCTGAAGCGCGGTATACCATACAGAATATATGGCGGCCTCTCCTTCTATCAACGCAAGGAGGTGAAGGACGTGATTGCCTACTTCCGCATGGCCATCAATCCGAACGACGAGGAGGCATTCAAGCGCATCATCAACTATCCTGCGCGAGGCATCGGCGACACTACGGTGGGGAAGATTCAGACGGCGGCAATAGAGGGGCACGTGAGCCTCTGGAGCGTTGTCTGTGCTCCCGAGGAGTATGGACTGGCGCTCAACAAGGGCACCCTGGCCAAGCTGCAGGGCTTCCGCGGACTGATTGAACACTTCATAGAAAATGCTGCCCAGCTTGACGCCGACGAGATTGGCGAACAGATTATCCGCGAGTCGGGCATCATGCAGGATACATATAGCGACAATTCGCCCGAGAGTCTCAGCCGACGCGAGAACGTTGAGGGTATCGCCAACGATATGAAGGACTTCTGCGACCTGCGTCGCGAGGAGGGCAACGAGAGCATCTCGCTCTCCGACTATCTCTCTGAGATCTCGCTCAAGACCGACCAGGATTCGGAGGGCGACGGCGACGGTGAGTCGGTGACGCTGATGACCGTACACTCCGCCAAGGGACTGGAGTTCCGGACGGTGTTCGTGGTGGGCATGGAGGAGGAGCTCTTCCCGAGCTCTATGTCGGTGAACTCGTCGCGTGCCGTGGAGGAGGAGCGACGCCTCTTCTACGTGGCGATTACTCGTGCCGAGGAGCACTGCTTCCTGACCTATGCCAAGAACCGTATGCGCTACGGCCATTCCGAGTTTTGTACGCCCAGCCGCTTCCTGCGCGACATAGATGCCCGTTATCTTCAGCTCCCCGGCAGCGCCGGAGTTGGCCGAAGGGTGGATGCTGCTGCGCAGAGCTTCAGACAAAGTAACTATGGCAGTGGAGCCTCTTCCTTCCGTG
>CAZKNB010000003.1:0-27192 GCA_964554075.1 uncultured Bacteroides sp. | reverse complement strand
GCCTTCTTCCAGAGGGCGAAGTCGGCAGGATTGTGCTTCTCGCTCTGTCCGTCGAGCTCGCGGGTTGTGTTGATGACATCCTCCAGATTGCGTCCTGAGAGCTTGCCGTAGTGGTGATCCTTGTTATATTTTGCTACATCAAAGTAGACAGAGCCCTCGCTGATATATGCATATCCTGCGTCGAGGATCTGCTGCACCAGCTGAATCTGCTCGATGATATGGCCTGAGGCGTGCGGCTCGATGCTTGGCGGCAACACGTTGAGAGCCTCCATTGACTTATGGTAGCGGTTGAGGTAGTACTGAACAACCTCCATCGGCTCCAGCTGCTCGAGGCGCGCCTTCTTTGCAATCTTGTCCTCGCCGTCGTCGGCATCATGCTCAAGGTGGCCTACATCGGTGATGTTGCGCACGTAGCGAACTTTATAGCCGATATGAGTAAGGTAGCGGTAGAGCACGTCGAAGGTGATTGCGGGACGTGCGTGTCCAAGGTGTGCGTCGCCGTAGACTGTCGGTCCGCAGACATACATACCTACGTGAGGGGCATGAAGGGGTACGAATGTCTCCTTCTGTCTATGTAATGTGTTGTAGATGCTTAATTCTTCCATAGTTGCAAGCTTTTATGTTATATTTTTCTACAAATGTAGAACAAATATTTATATCTGTACTTCGTGGTATATCTTTTTTTCAGACGTTGTTCTTTCGGCGGTACTCCTGAAGCTCAGCAATTGAGATAATCTTCAGGTCGAATCGCTTCGCAATCTCGAGGAGCTGCGGGAGTCGCGCCATGGTGCCGTCGGGGTTGAGAATCTCTATCAGCGCACCGCCAGGGGTAAGTCCCGCGAGACGGGTGATGTCGATCAGCGCCTCTGTGTGGCCATTACGTTCAAGCACACCGTTGTCGGCAGCGTAGAGCGGAAAGACGTGACCCGGACGTGCCAGCTCCTCCGGCTTGATGTTGCCGGAAACGAGCGCCTTGATGGTGGCAGCGCGGTCGAAGGCAGAGACACCGGTGGTGCAGCCATATCCTCGGAGGTCAACCGACATGGTGAAGGGAGTGCCGAGAAGGGAGGTATTATCCTCCGCCATAGGAGCGAGGTTAAGCTCACGACAACGGCTCTTGGTGAGCGGCGCACAGAGCAATCCGCGACCATGTGTCACCATGAAGTTAACAGTCTCCGGGGTGATGTTCTCACCCGCTACAATGAAATCGCCCTCATTCTCACGATCCTCATCATCAACAACAATGATAATCTTACCTAGGCGTACATCCTCAAGCGCCTCTTCCACTCTGTTAAGTGTCATATCTATATCCTATTTATTTACTTTATCTTCAATATCTCCGTTCATCATTGAACGGTGACACAAAATTAGTCAAAAGAAGAAATCTGACAAAATATTCTACATCTTTAAAGTATTTAGAGCTGCACGACAAGTTTTTTTCGGTGATTCGAAAAGATAATCAGGTAATTGCTTGATTAATCGGATTTAATTCCTTTAGTTTGTAAGGACTAAATGCTATAAAAACATTCGAAGAATAAATATTTAAGATGTTGACAAAAGAAATTGAGCTACAGTCGGAAATCAATAGACGACGACTGATGGAGGTGGTCTACACGGCTAAAGCAGGACATATCGGCGGCGACCTGAGCTGCCTGAATATGATGACGGTGCTGTACTTCGACGTGATGAACGTAGACCCGAAGAATCCGAAATGGGCTGAGCGCGACCGATTCGTGCTTAGCAAGGGACACTGTGTGGAGGCACTCTACACGGTGCTTGAGGCTAAAGGGTTTATCAAACCTGAGTTGACCAACACACTGGGACAGTATGGTTCCATCCTCGCTGGTCACCCGACTATCGAGGTGCCGGGCATCGAGGTGAACAGCGGCGCCCTGGGACACGGCCTGTCAATAGGAACGGGTATGGCTATCGCCGCCAAGATGGATGGCAAGAGCTACCGCACATTCGTGATGATGGGCGACGGCGAACAGGGCGAGGGCTCTATCTACGAGGCTGCCATGGCGGGCAATCAATACAAGCTCGACAATCTGGTGGCTATCATCGACCGCAACGGCCTGCAGATTAGCGGCACTACCGAGGAGGTTATGTCGCTCGAGGATATGCGCCAGCGCTGGACAGCATTCGGATGGGACGTGAAGGAGGTTAACGGCGACAGCGTGGAGGAGATTGTCAAGACGCTCCACTCCATCGACTACACCAACGGTCATCCCCATCTTATCATCTCGCACACCACAAAGGGTAAGGGTGTATCCTATATGGAGGGCGTGGCTAAATGGCACCACGGCATGCCTAACGAGGAGCAGTATCAACAGGCCATCAGTGAAATTTCAGCTCGTATAGAGCAACTAAAATCTAAGTGATCATCATGGGAGATACTATTGCATGCAGAAAGAGCTTTACCAACACACTGTTGGAACTGGCTCGTAAAGATAAGGATATCATTGCCGTAACAACCGACGCACGTGGCTCGGTGACTCTCGACGCCTTCGCCAAGGAGCTTCCGAAGCAGTTCGTGGAGTGCGGCATCGCTGAACAGAATGCGGTGGGCATTGCCGCAGGACTGGCCCACAGCGGGAAGAAGGCTTTCGTATGCGGTCCCGCCTGCTTCTATGTGGCTCGTAGCCTGGAGCAGGTGAAGGTGGACGTGGCATACAGCCAGAACAACGTGAAGATTCTCGGCGTGAGTGGCGGAGTGGCTTACGGCGCTCTCGGTGCTACTCACCACAGCCTGCACGACATCGCAGTGCTGCGCACCTTCCCGGGCATGAACATCGTGTTGCCATGCGATGCGCGTCAGACGCGTAAGCTGGTGGAGCAGCTGGTGGACTACCCTGCCCCGGTCTATGTACGCGTGGGACGTAACGCCGTGCCGGATGTCTACACCGACGACAACTTCGAGTTCAAGATTGGCAAGGCCAACATGCTTCTCGACGGAACGGACATCACCATCATCGCTGCCGGAGAGACTGTCTACCACGCCTATCAGGCAGGACTTGAGCTGAAGAAAGATGGAATCTATGCCCGAGTGCTCGACATGTCGTCAATCAAACCTATCGACGAGGAGGCTATCCGCAAGGCTGCTGCCGACACGGGACGCATCATCACCGTGGAGGAGCACAGCAAGTTTGGCGGCCTGGGAGGTATCGTCGTTGAGACTCTGTCGGAGAATCCTGTCCCCGTGAAGATTCTCGGCATTCCGGACGAAAACGTCGTTCACGGCAAACCGCTCGAAATATTTGCCCACTACGGACTCGACACGGCAGGCATCGTAAAGGCTGCCAAGGAGTTCGTAAGGTTCTGAACCGGGCACAACAAGAAATAGCACACGAAGTCATCCGCGGAGAGGCTTAAGTTCCCCTCCGCAGATGCTTCCTTAAAACTGAATACTAATAATTAATCTCTAAAAACAGAGAATATGGAAAACAGAATAATAGCCATAGATCAAAGTACCTCTGCGACCAAGGTTATCTTGTTCGATGAGAAATGCAACATGCTGCACCGTGTCAATAAGGAGCACAAGCAGTATTATCCCCAGGCGGGATGGGTGGAACACGACGCCGAGGAGATCTACAACAACACTGTGGAACTGATTCGTAAAGCGGTGGAGACATCGCCCGAAGCAGGAAACTTCAACTATTCATTAGCCATAACAAACCAGAGAGAGACCGTGGTGGTCTGGAACAAGAACACCGGAAAGCCCGTATGTCACGCCATAGTATGGCAATGCCAGCGAGGCGCCAAGATCTGCCACACCCTGAAGGAGCATGGCTACGATGCTCTCTTCCGCGAGAAGACTGGTCTGCTCATCGACCCGTACTTCTCTGCCAGCGGCGTGAAATGGGTGCTCGAGAATGTTCCCGGAGCCAAGGAGGATGCCAAGAGAGGCGACCTGCTGATGGGAACAATGGACACCTGGCTCATCTGGAAGCTGACTGGCGGCAGGGTTCACGCCACCGACTATACCAACGCTTCGCGTACTCTTCTCTTCAACATAAAGGGACTGGACTGGGACGACGAGATTCTCAAGATTCTCGAGATTCCGCGCTCCATGATGCCTACACCTAAGCCTAGCGACTCCATCTTCGGCGAGACAACTGCCGAGGGATTCTTCAAGGAGCCAATAAAGATTGCAGGTGTGCTGGGCGACTCACACGGTGCCCTCGCCGGACAGATGTGCTTCGAAGTGGGAAGCGGAAAGGCTACCTACGGCACGGGCTCATCGGTGATGGTGAACATCGGAGAACGTGTCATCACTCCGCCACTAGGACTGGTCACGTCGGTGGGCTTTGCAGCACTCGGCAAGGTTTTCTACGCCTTCGAGGGCAACGTTCACTGCACGGGCGGCACACTGAAATGGCTCAGCGACCGCATGGGACTCGTCAAGGGCATTGACGAGATCAACGCACTGACCGAAGGAACCACCAACACCGGCGGCGTCTACTTCGTGCCCGCCTTTGCCGGACTTGGAGCACCATGGTGGCGCCCGGATGCCAAGGCCATCATCTGCGGAATGACTCTGGCAACGGAGAAGAAGCACATCGTGCGCGCCGCGCTGGAGTCTATCGCCTATCAGGTGAAGGACCTGCTCGACATCATGACACGCCAGTCGGGCATCGCCCTCCGACAGTTCCGCGTCGACGGCGGCCCCACCAAGAACAAGTTCCTGATGCAGTTCCAGGCCGACATGCTCAACGCCACCATCAGCCGCTCAATGATTGAAGAGGCTTCGGCTCTGGGCGCTGCCGTGATGAACGGCTTCGCACGCGGCACATGGAAGAGCTTCAAGGATGTGGAGAAGCTCAGAGAGTTTGAAACAATAAAGCCACACATGTCCGAGGCAGACGTCAACACGCTCTACAACGGATGGCTCACAGCAGTATATCGTACTATACAATAATATATAATAGTTATAACCATGAAGACTAATAAAAAATTGTGTTTCGGTGTGATCATCGGAACACGCGCCTACTTTAATTCTGAGTTAGCAATCGACGTCAGAGCGCAATTGCTGAAGACCATCACAGAACAGGGATACGACTACGTCATCCTGCCCGACGGCTCCACTCCTACAGGTAGCAGCATCGAGACACGCGAGGATGGCTTGAAGTGTGCAAAGCTCTTCCGCGAGAACCGCGACCGCATCGACGGAATCATCGTCTCTCTCCCTAACTTCGGATTCGAAATCGGTATCATCAACGCCATCAGCGTGGCCGACCTGAACGTGCCTATCCTTGTTCAGGCTTGCGACGACGAAAACGACAAGGTTGACCTCGACAGCCGCCGCGATGCATTCTGCGGCAAGATCTCTGTCTGCAACAACCTCTATCAGTATGGCATCCCGTTCACCGACACCTGTCTGCACACATACTCTATCTACAGCCAGCACCTCGTTGACGACCTTAACCGCTTCGCTGCCATCTGCCGCACCGTCAACGGACTGCGCCACGCACGCATCGGTGCCATCGGAACTCGTCCAGCAGGCTTCCAGACAGTCCGTGCCAGCGAGAAGATTCTTCAGGCAACAGGCATTACCGTTGTCCCGGTAGACCTCTCAGAGATCTTCGGCGCAGCAAACAAGATTGCCGATGACGACAAGGCTCTGCTTGCAAAGATGGAGGATATAAAGAAGTATGCCACCGTTCCCGCAGAGTATCTCAGCAAGCTGAGTCTGCAGGCTAAGTTCGGTCTGGCAGTAGAGGCATGGATTGAGGCTAACGACATCGACGCCGTGGCTATCCAGTGCTGGGACTCACTGGAGCAGAACTATGGTTGCGCAGCCTGCGTCACCATGAGTATGCTGGGCGAGAAGCTTATCCCCGCAGCCTGCGAGGTAGATATCGCCGGAGCAGTAGCCATGTATGCCCTGACTCTGGCTTCAGGACGTCAGTCTGCTCTGCTCGACTGGAACAACAACTTCGCCGAGGACCGCAACAAGTGTGTCTGCACTCACTGCGGAAACTTCCCGAAGTCATTCGTCATGAACGACATCTCACTCGGCACACTCGGCGTGCTCGGTCGTACGCTCGGCAAGATCCATACCTTCGGAGCCGTCTATGGTAAGGTCACCAAGGGAGACTTCACCTTCTTCCGCATCTCAACCGACGACACACTGGGCTGCATCAAGTCATACCTCGGCAAGGGCGAGATTACCGACGACCCATACGGCATGGACGGATGTATCGCAGTCACCAAGGTGGACAACCTGCAGGGACTCATGAAGTACATCTGCAAGAATGGCTTCGAGCACCATGTGGCTATGTGCCGCAGCAACGTGGTTGACATCCTCGAGGAGGCTATCGACAGCTACCTCGGATGGGATCTCTACGTTCACGAGTGATAAGAATCATAATTACCTTAACTACTAATACACAGACATTATGGTACTCGTTGAAAATTATATGTTGGCCATCCTCTGCTGCGTGGTTTGCTGCGTCTGCTGGGGCTCATGGGCTAACACGCAAAAGATGGTGGCTGCCAAGAACTGGAGCTTCGAACTCTTCTATTGGGACATGACAATAGGACTCTTCCTGACTGCTCTGCTTGGCGCCCTGACCCTAGGAAGTCTCGGCTCTGACGGCGAGACATTCTTCCAGAATTTAGCGACGACCGATTTCCGAAGCGTGGGATTTGCCATCCTCGGAGGAGTCATATGGAACTTAGGCACAATACTTCTGACTGCAGCAATGGCTGTTGCAGGCATGTCGGTGGGCTTCCCTATCGGTGGCGGACTGGCATGGATTGGCGGCATCATAATCAATTATATCCCGCTGGTCATCTCGGGCGATCCATACCCGGGCAACAGCACACTGCTCTGGATTGGCGTGGTGGCTATCATCATCGCCATCATCCTCTGCGGTCAGGCATACAAATATCTCTCCAAGAAGGAGAGCGACGACCCTAAGAAGGGCATCGGACTCTCCATACTGGCGGGTATTGTGATTATGTTCTTCTACCGCTTTGTGGTCAAATCGCTCGACCCTGCCTACGTGGCCGGCGGCGAGGGATTGCTGACTCCATACGCCGGTGTCTTCTTCTTCGGCGTGGGTATCCTTATCAGTACTCCGGTGTTCAACACATTCGCCATGCGCCACCCCGTGGAGGGCAGCAGAGTGACGATTAAGGATTGGATGGCGGGCGACATGAGAACTCACCTCCTCGGCGTGCTTGGCGGATTCATCTGGATGAGCGGCATGGTCATAAGCTTCATGGGCGCCGGAAAGGCTAACCCGGCTATCGCCTACGCACTGAGCAACGCAGCTCCTGTCGTGGCTATGATATGGGGTGTCTTCGTATGGAGGGAATTCAAGAATGCTCCGCGAAGTACCAATGGACTGATAACCTCAATGTTCACACTCTTCGTGGTGGGACTTGTGGTGATTACCTTGTCAAACGGATAAACAGCTTTGATATGAAAAGAGCGGCGCCTCGGCGCCGCTCTCTCTCTTTTATGTCAAGTGGATAACCCCACTCTTTATCTCTATCAACTCCTCTCCCAGCAGATAGTCGAGCGCTTCGTCGACAAGCTGTTCCTGACCGGGATAGCGGTCGTGGAGGGATAGCGGCGTGGCGTCGCCCTCTCCGATGATTTCAAGAAGCTCCTTTTCCATCTTCTGTACCTGCCCTGCGGACTGTGGTTTGCTCTTCTTGCTGAGACACACATCGCATATTCCGCAATTATGGGCATCCTTCTCGCCAAAGTAATCGAGCAGCACACGGCTACGGCATGCGTAATCCTCCGACGCATAGGCTATCATTGCATCAATACGCTTCTCATATTTCTCCTTTCTATCCTCATAGACCTCACGCGAGATGACCATATCTTCGGCAGCTACGCGCTCGCGCGTGTACACTATATATGGTGTCTTCTTGCGGGGGATATAGTGGATGACACCTCTCTTTGAGAGTGCAACCAGCACGTTGTAGACCTGCTGGCGGGTAAGTCCCGTGCGGGCAACAAGCATCTCCTCACTGATAAAGACATATTCGGAGAAGAGGCCGGTGTAGTTGCGAAGGATTGTCTTCAGCACGGTGTCTACCTCGGGACTCTCGTCGCGCAAGCGATAGAGCTCGTCGCGACCGATAAGGAACATGATGCGCGAAGCATTGTCCTGCTCGTCGGTGTACTCCAGGTAGCCAGCCTGATTGATTATCCTCAGCGCACTGTCGGCATGCACGGGGAAATGGTGGAAGCGTACGCAGAACTCCTCAAGATTGAACTCACGGACGCAGCCCTGGCCGTCGCCCATCGCCATCTGATAGTAGTACTGTATGTGTTCGTAGACATCACGGATATAGCTCTTCTCGGGGAAGTTTTCAGCCACACGCTTGCGCAGTTTGGTTTCGTCGGCCTTGCAGAAGAGGAGCACGGCATACGCCTTCTGGCCGTCGCGCCCTGCACGACCAGCCTCCTGGAAGTATGCTTCGGGCGAATCGGGAACGTCGACGTGGATGACTACCCTCACGTCGGGCTTATCAATACCCATTCCGAAGGCATTGGTGGCAACCATCACGCGGCACTCATCCTCCTGCCACTGCTTCTGGCGCATATCCTTGGTGGCGTTGTCGAGTCCGGCATGATAGAAGTTTGCCGTGAAGCCCGCCTTCAGCAGCACATCGGTTATCTCCTTGGTGTTGCGACGGCTTCGAGCATAGACAATGGCGCTGCCCTCCACACGCTTCAGGATGCGCACCATCTCGTTGACCTTATCGTCGGTGGTACGCACCACGTAGGCCAGATTCTTGCGCTCAAAGCTCATGCGGAAGACATTCTCCTCCCTGAACCCCAGCTTCTTCTGTATATCCTTGACCACCTCGGGAGTGGCTGTTGCCGTAAGCGCAAGCACCGGCACGCCGGGCAGATGCTTACGTATATCGACGATGTTCAGGTAGGCGGGACGGAAGTCGTAGCCCCACTGCGAGATGCAGTGGCTCTCATCGACCGTCAGCATGCTTACCTTCATCGAGCGCAGCTTGGTCAGGAAGATCTCCGAGCCGATGCGCTCCGGCGATATGTAGAGGAACTTGTAGTCACCGAAGATACAATTCTCAAGCGCCACGATAATCTCCTGACGAGTCATGCCGGAGTAGATGGCCGTCGCCTTGATGCCACGATGGCGCAGGTTCTGCACCTGATCCTTCATCAGGGCGATAAGGGGAGTGATGACGATGCAGAGGCCCTCCTTAGCCATGGCGGGGACCTGGAAGGTGATGGACTTACCACCACCCGTAGGCATCAGTCCAAGTGTGTCGCGCCCTGCACCGATGCTCTCGATTATCTCCTCCTGGATACCTCTGAAGTCGTCGTATCCCCAATACTGCTTGAGAATCTCCCGATAGTTCATTCTATTGGCTTTATATCCTCAATCTGAAGTTGCACCTCGCCACGCTTATGAGTGTTCTCCTCAATGGTGTAGCAGATGTCGAACGAGCGTTTGGTCTTGATATATCTGACGTGCGAACTCTGTCCGAAGGCTATTCCGTTCATCACGTTGTTCGACTTATTGTCCACCAGCTCCAGCTTGATATGCTCCTGATCGCGTCCGACCACCTTGCTGGTGCCGTAGTCGTAGACGTGATGAGTGCAGAAGACTGGCTTCTGATTGTCGGGGCCGAATGGGTTGAACTTCTTCAGGTCGTTGAAGAACTTGCCCGAGATGTCGCGGAAGTCAATCTCGGCATCAATATCTATGACAGAGCAGGTCTGTTCGGGTAGAATATGCTGTGACACATACTCCTCGAAGCGCTTGGTGAAGGCCTCAACATTCTCAACCTTCATCGAGAGTCCGGCTGCATAGGTATGTCCGCCGAAGTTCTCAAGCAGGTCGCGGCAATACTCGATAGCCTTGTAGACATCGAACCCTGAGACAGAGCGCGCAGAGCCTGTCGCCATGTCGTCGGTACGGGTGAGCACGACGGCGGGACGATAGTATATCTCCGTGAGTCGCGAAGCCACGATACCAATCACGCCCTTGTGCCACTCCTCGTTGAAGAGAACAATGGAACGACGCTCGTTGAGCCCCTCGAGGTTTGCCACGATGCGGTTGGCCTCCTCGGTCATCGTCTTGTCGAGATCCTTTCGAGTCTCGTTGTACTGATTGATCTGATTAGCCTTCTCGATGGCAGCCGAGAGATCCTTCTCGATAAGAAGATCTACAGCCTCCTTGCCATTCTGGATACGGCCAGATGCATTGATACGCGGTCCAATCTTAAAGACAATATCGCTCATATTAATCTCGCGGTCGGTCAGTCCGCAAACATCGATGATAGCCTTCATGCCGATGCTCGGATTGCTGTTGAGCTGCTTCAGGCCGTGGTAGGCAAGTATTCTGTTCTCACCCATAATCGGCACGATGTCCGAAGCGATGCTCACCGCAACGAGGTCGAGCAGAGGGATGAGATGATGAAACTCAATGCCATTGCTCATGGCAAAAGCCTGCATAAACTTGAAGCCGACGCCACAACCGGAGAGGTGGGTGTAGGGATACGTGTTATCCTCACGCTTGGCATTGAGGATAGCAACGGCAGGAGGCAACACCTCATCGGGCACATGATGGTCGCAGATGATGAAGTCAATGCCCTTCTCCTTGGCATAGGCAATCTCATCGACAGCCTTGATGCCGCAGTCGAGCACGATAATCAGCTTGACGCCCGTCTCGACGGCATAGTCGACACCCTTCAACGAGACGCCGTAGCCCTCGTTGTAGCGGTCGGGGATGTAGTAGTCTATGTTGGAATAGAACTGCTGAATAAACTTGTAGACGGTAGCCACCGCAGTGGTTCCGTCGACATCATAATCACCGTAGATAAGTATGCGCTCCTTTCGCCCCATGGCAACGTTGAGTCGTTCCACGGCAACGTCCATGTCCCGCATAAGGAATGGGTTATGCAGGTCGGGCAGTTGCGGGCGGAAAAACTTCTTTGCCTCCGAACACTTTGTGATGCCACGTTGCACCAGCAAGCGTCCCAGGATAGGGCTGATTCCCAGCTCACGAGCCAACAAATGGCCGGTTTCGGTAGCCTCGGGTGTTATGGGTCGGTAATTCCATTTGTGATTCATTTTATATATTGTTTTTTCTTTTTTCTTCTTCTCGGGTGCCGCGAAAGTGCATACTTCACGCAACAAGCTGTAAAATTACGAAAAAACAATGGAGCCCGCGCTATATATCACAAATTTATTTATATAGATGTGAAAAAGATTTTATTTTCTCAGCTCACGACCCTCGTAGGCGCATATAGCGTCGACCCATTTCTGGGGCATCGGCATCGATTCGTGGTTCACCAGGTCGAAGCATACCATCACCGAACGACATTCACACTTTACCTCCTGAGTGTCGGTATCGACCACGCGCTGAAGAAGATGGAAGCTCTTGTTACCAATCTCCGACACGGCAGTCTGGACCTCCACATGGTCGCCACCGAAAATCTGCGAAAGGAAGTTCACCTCGATATGTACGACGACAATGCCCTCCTTCTCCCAGTCGACATCTGGACAGACGTATGAGAAGTATTCTGTCTTTCCGAGATCATAGAATGAGAAGTAGACCGTGTTGTTGACGTGGCCGAACTTATCTACGTCGTTGAAGCGTAGTTGTATAGGCAATGTATGGCGGAACTTTATTTCTTCCATAGTTTTTTGAAAAAATTGTATCTAATTGGGTGCAAAAGTACTATTTTTGTGGTTCATTCATTCAGAAAACATCAGCAAATTATGACTAAAGAGATTGTTGAAGAGGTTAAAAAGGCTTGTGAGGTGATGAACAAGGGAGGCGTAATACTCTACCCTACAGACACCGTATGGGGCATCGGATGCGATGCGACGAACCCCGAAGCCGTAAAGAGGGTCTACGAGATTAAACGTCGCTCCGACAGCAAGGCGATGCTGGTGCTCGTCGACTCGGCTGTGAAGGTGGACTTCTATGTTGACGAGGTGCCGGACGTGGCATGGGACCTCATCGAGCTGAGTGAGAAGCCACTCACAATCATCTACGACGGAGCGCGCAACCTGGCTCCCAATCTTCTGTCCGACGATGGAAGCGTGGGTATAAGGGTAACTTCGGAGGAGTTCTCCCACCGCCTGTGCCAGCAGTTCCGCAAGGCAATCGTATCGACATCTGCCAACATCAGCGGTGAACCGGGCGCCAAGTTCTTCAACGAGATAAGCGAAGAGATCAAGGCTGCCGTAGACTACATCGTGGACTATCGTCGCGACGACACCACTCCGGCTTCGCCATCAAGCATCATCAAGCTTGGCAAGGGCGGAACGGTGAAGGTTATCCGTCAATAAAAAGATTTCAGAACATAAAAACATACGCAACAGAGATTTATGCACGAGGAAAAAGTATCGTTATTGCAACGCTTCCTTACATGGCGCGAGGCGAACATAAAAGAGAAGCAATTCATTCTCCTGCTCAGCTTCCTGGTGGGACTGTGCACCGCCACGGCCGCACTTCTGCTGAAGTTCCTCATCCACATCATTCAGGAGTTTCTCACAAACAACTTCAGCGCAACGGAGGCCAACTACCTCTACCTGGTCTACCCTATCATAGGTATCTTCCTTGCGGGCTGGTTTGTGCGCAACATTGTCAAGGATGACATCAGCCACGGTGTGACGAAGATTCTCTACGCCATCTCACGACGTCAGGGACGCATCAAGCGCCACAACATATGGTCGTCGGTCGTAGCCAGTGCGGTGACAATCGGCTTCGGTGGTTCGGTCGGTGCCGAGGCGCCAATCGTACTTACCGGCTCTGCCATCGGTTCCAACCTCGGCAGCGTCTTCAAGATGGAGCATCGCACACTGATGCTGCTCGTGGGCTGCGGTGCCGCGGGTGCCGTAGCGGGAATCTTCAAGGCTCCTATAGCCGGTCTGGTCTTCACCCTCGAGGTTCTGATGATCGACCTTACCATGTCGTCGCTCCTTCCGCTGCTCATCTCTGCGGTGACTGCGGCAACGGTGTCGTACATCGTGACGGGCACCGACGCCATGTTTAAATTCCACCTCGACGAAGCCTTCGAGCTGGAGCGCATCCCCTACGTGATACTGCTCGGCGTGGCTTGCGGACTCGTTTCGCTCTACGTGACACGCATGATGAACTTCACCGAGGGAATATTCGGGAAACTGACAAGCCCATACAAGAAGCTGGTGCTTGGAGGAATAATGCTTAGCATCCTGATCTTCCTCTTCCCCCCACTCTACGGTGAGGGTTACGACACCATAGAGCTGCTGCTCAACGGCAGCAACACAGCCGAATGGAACAGCGTGATGGACCACTCCCTCTTCTATGGCTACGGCAACCTGCTGCTCATCTACCTCGTGCTGATTGTGCTCTTCAAGGTATTTGCCACCAGCGCCACCAACGGCGGAGGCGGTTGTGGTGGAGTCTTCGCGCCATCACTCTATCTGGGCTGCATCTCGGGCTTCATCTTTGCCCACTTCTGCAACGCCTACGATGCCATCATCTACCTGCCGGAGAAGAACTTCGCGCTGATGGGTATGGCGGGCGTAATGAGCGGCATCATGCACGCACCGCTTACGGGAGTATTCCTCATCGCGGAGCTTACCGGAGGCTACGACCTCTTCCTGCCGCTGCTGATTGTCTCGGTGAGTGCCTACCTCACCATCATCGCCTTTGAGCCCCACAGCATCTACTCCATGCGTCTGGCCAAGAAGGGTGAACTGCTCACCCACCACAAGGACCGCACGGTGCTCACGCTGATGACCATGGACAACATCGTGGAGCACGACTTCGTGGAGGTTCATCCCGACATGGATCTCGGCCAGCTCATCAAGTCAATCTCCTCATCCCACCGCAACATCTTCCCCGTTGTCGACAGCGACGGCAAGCTGATGGGCGTGGTGGTGCTCGACGATATACGCAACATCATGTTCCGCCAGGAGCTCTACCATCGTTTCAGCGTTGAGAAGCTTATGACAGCCGTGCCGGCAATGCTTACCGACACCGACAGCATGGAGCTCGTGATGGAGAAGTTCGACGAGACACAAGCATGGAACCTCCCCGTTGTCGACGGCGAGGGTCACTACCTGGGATTCGTCTCCAAGTCGAAGATATTCAATGTCTACCGCGACGTACTTGTGCAGTTCTCTGACGAATAATGTAAGAAAAATAAAAACTAAGAACAGATATGACTAAAGAGGATTTACGAATAGTTTACATGGGAACTCCCGACTTCGCCGTCGAGAGCCTTAAGTGCCTTGTTGAAGGTGGTTACAACGTTGTCGGAGTAATCACTATGCCCGACAAGCCGGCAGGACGAGGTCACAAGATTCAATACTCGCCGGTGAAGCAGTATGCACTCGACCACGGCCTTCACCTGCTCCAGCCCGAGCGACTGAAGGACGAGAACTTCATCCAGGAGCTGCGCGACCTGAAGGCAGACCTCCAGATTGTTGTCGCCTTCCGCATGCTTCCCGAAGCCGTTTGGGCAATGCCACGCTTCGGCACGTTCAACCTCCACGCATCGCTCCTCCCGCAATACCGCGGTGCAGCCCCAATCAACTGGGCTGTCATCAACGGAGACAAGGAGACAGGCATCACAACCTTCTTCCTGAAACACGAGATTGACACGGGCGAGGTAATCCAGCAGGAGCGAGTACCCATCGAGGAGAGCGACAACGTCGGCGACGTTCACGACAAGCTGATGATGCTTGGCGGCAGACTCGTGATAGAGACTGTCGACGCCATCATAGCGGGCACCGTGAAGAGCATTCCGCAAGAGGAGATGACAGCACCCGACGAGGAGCTTCGTCCCGCCCCGAAGATCTTCAAGGATACATGCCACATCAACTGGAACCAGCCAGCCAAGCGCGTCTACGACTTCGTTCGCGGACTCTCGCCCTACCCCGCAGCATGGACAGAGCTGAAGAATGCAGCAGGCGAAGAGGTCATCGTGAAGGTGTTCGAGACAGAAAAGATCATCGAGCCGCACACACTCCCCGCAGGCACTCAGCAGAGCGACGGCAAGCACTACCTCCGCATAGCCGTGACCGACGGATTCATCTCCATCAAGTCGCTCCAGCTTCCGGGCAAGAAGCGCCTCAACATAGAGGAGCTGCTACGCGGATACAAGTTTTAAAGAGCAGGGGGATTAAAATATCCCCCCAATCTTCTTGCATATTAAATATTAAACGATTATGTTTGCCAAACGTAACACAATTGTTTAATATTTAACGCTGAAGAGCACAATTCGCAAACAAAGGAGAACTGCGATGGAAATACTGAAAAACATAAGCGATGAAAAACTGATTGCCCTCTATGCGAGTGGCAACGACCAAGCATTAGACACGTTGATCGGAAGACACCGTAACCAACTCTATGCATACATCTTCTGCATACTGCATGACCATGAATCGACCGAGGACTTCCTTCAGGACACACTCATCAAAGCCGTAGTCACAATGCAGCAGGGACGCTACATCGACGGCGGGAAGTTCTGCGCATGGCTATGCCGCATAGCCCACAACCTGATTATCGACTCGCGCCGCCAGGAGAAGTTCGACAAGATTACCTCCTGCGACGACCCCGACATCAATATCCTCAACAACATGAAACTATCAGAGGGCACCATCGAAAACCGCATCATGGAGCATCAGACGCGGATGGAGGTGAGACAGCTGGTCAGCCATCTGCCCGAGGAGCAGAAAGAGGTGGTCGAGATGCGCTTCTACCGCGACCTCTCCTTCAAGGAGATTGCCGAGCAGACAGGAGTAAGCATCAACACGTCGCTCGGACGAATGCGCTACGCCCTGATAAACATGCGACGAATTGCCGACCGTAGCGGCATGGTTCTCACGCAATAAGTCCGCCGCCACAAATTCTGAATAGCAAAACTCTTGCTACTTCGACAAATCGCGGTAACTTTGTAGCATATTAACCAAAAGATATAACGACAATGAAACCAATCATATCTCCATCTATCCTCTCCGCAGATTTCGCGAACCTGGGTCGCGACATTGAGATGATTAACCGCAGCGAAGCAGACTGGGTACACGTAGACATTATGGACGGCGTGTTCGTTCCGAACATCTCCTTCGGCTTCCCCGTGCTCAAGCATGTGGCAAAGCTCACCGAGAAGCCTCTCGACGTCCATCTGATGATTGTCGAGCCCGAGAAGTTCATCAACGAGGTGAAGGCTCTCGGCACCCACGTAATGAATGTTCACTACGAGGCATGCCCCCATCTGCACAGAGTGATTCAGCAGATTCGCGAAGCCGGCATGCAGCCCGCCGTGACAATCAATCCCGCCACACCGGTAGCCATGCTGAAGGACATCATAAAGGATGTCTACATGGTGCTCATCATGAGCGTCAATCCGGGTTTCGGCGGACAGAAATTCATTGAAAACTCTTTGGAGAAGGTGCGAGAGCTGCGCGAACTCATTGAGAAGAGCGGCTCAAAGGCACTTATCGAGGTCGATGGAGGAGTCAACATGCAGACCGGAGCACAACTCATCGAGGCGGGTGCAGACGTACTCGTCGCAGGCAATGCCATCTTTGCCTCAAAGGATCCGCTTGAGACCATCAGGCAGATGAAGGCACTCTAACCCTACAGCGTGAGACACGACATATTCAGACTATATCCGTTGCTGCGGCCTCTGGTCCTCTTCATATTCGGAATTATTCTGGGAGAAAAGATATTTGATATCAGCGGACTTGCTCCGCTGGTATCCTTTCTGCGCGAACATCCCTACTCACTACCTATTGCGTGCGCCGTTCCCCTCATCGGTTGCCTTTGCCTGAGCGGCAGACGCTACGGCAGGGAGCTCTTCTACATCCCGCTCTTCCTGTTCAACTTCATGCTCGGCACAGCGATGACCATCCTGACCATATTCAGCCTGGAGCCCGACCTGCCACAGGGCGACTTCACCTGCCACGCCAGGCTGCTCGACGATCCCGCCGTCAAGCGCAACTCACTGCTCTTCCACGCCACAATAACCGACCTGGTAGACTCCGGCCGTGTGTACCACAAGAGTCACCAGCAGAGCTACCTGCTCTATCTCAGAAACGATTCAAGCGCCCGGCAGCTGCGGATGAACGACGAGATTGTCATCCGCCCCACACTCTTCGACCAAGACGCGAAGAGCCTCCTCAGTCGCTACAACTATCGCGACTACCTCTATCGCAACGGGATAAGCGGCACATGCTACGCCGACAGCACCCACTACGCCCTTCTCCGCCACACAGACCAGCTATCTCTCCGTCAGAGGGCAACCATCTGTAAGGAGCGAATCATCAATCTCTACAAGCGCCTCGGCTTCCGCGACGACAATCTGGCGGTGCTCTCCGCACTCACCCTTGGCTACCGCGACACACTCGACAGGGAGCTTCAGGAGGCCTATTCGGTTGCCGGAGTGAGCCACGTGCTTGCCATCTCGGGCATGCACATCGGATTCATCTGCGCACTGCTCATGCTACTGATGAACATCGTTCGCACCCACAAGAAAGGCATACTTCTGGCGAAGTACCTCATAGTCATCGCCATCCTCTGGTGTTACGTCTTCCTGATCGGATTCCCCACGTCGGCAGTGCGTGCCGCCACCATGTTCAGCCTCTACCTGCTGCTGACGAAGCTGAGCACCGGCCAGCGGTCACCAATAAACACCCTGCTCATCAGTGCATTCCTTATGCTCCTGGTGCGTCCGCTATGGCTCTTCGACGTAGGCTTCCAGTTGTCCTTTGCAGCCGTGACAGGCATATTCCTGCTCTATGAGCCACTGCTACGACAGTGGAAGACCAAGAACCGGGTGCTGCGCTACATCTGGGCAACAATCTGCCTGACGCTTGTGGCACAGCTGGCCACAGCCCCACTCTCACTCTACTATTTCTTCCGCCTGCCAACCTACTTCCTGCTGACCAATCCGCTGATAATCCTGCTGATAACGCTGATTGTCTACAGCGTCGTCTTCATGCTGCTTCTCTTCCCTATACCCCCACTCCAGCAGCTGATAAGCTATATTGTAGACCACATGCTGACACTTCTCAACACCACAATCAGTCACATCGGAGAGCTGCCCCACTCCTCCATCGAAGGCATCTACATCAACCTCCTCCAGCTGGTGCTGATTTACGCCTCAATCATATCCTTCGTAGCATTCCTTATGCACCTGAGCGGGCGAAGGCTGATCAGGGCGACAATCTTCACGTTCCTGTTTCTCGTCAGCGAGATATGGTTCATCCAGACAAACGCCCCTGCCGACCGCATCACGCTCCTCAACTGCTACGGCACACCCGTTGTCCACTGTTCAAGCCATCACGGCAATTCGTGGGCTGTCATTCCCGACTCCTCGTCCGCCCTGCGCCCAAGCCTCTTCAGCTACTACAGCAGCAAGCACCGGCTCACCAATCCGCAGGTCGTGAACAACAGATACAAAGCCGGCCGGCTGTCGCTCCGTGAGCAGATAGTCAGTTATAAGGGCTGCCGCGTGGTCATGCTCACCGACGCCCGCTGGCAGCGCACACACCTCGAAGAGCCCTTCAGCGTAGACTGCATCTACGTCTGCCGAGGCTTCCGTGGCGACTTCGGCCACATCATGCAGCTCTTCAGCCCACAGAGAGTAGTCATCGACAGCAGCCTGACAGAGCGACGCTCCCGCCAGATAGCAGAGAAATGCAGTGAGCTGGGAGTAGAATGTAAAACACTTTCCCGAGAAGGTTCTGCATCTATTATGCTGTAAATATGGAGAAAAGTTGTACTTTTGCGGGTTGAAACATGTAAAAATATAGCGAAAGTAATCATGCTAACGAAAGTAATTGACCAAAACAACATAGACCACTTCTCCAAATGGCTTACCAAAGCGGAGAAGATAGTAATTGTTTCGCACGTATCGCCCGACGGCGATGCCATTGGTTCGTCATTGGGTCTCGCCCACTTCCTCGAGTCGCAGGACAAGACTGTGAGCATCATCGTCCCCAATGCCTTCCCCGACTTTCTGAAGTGGATGCCGGGAAGCCGCAACATCCTGCTTTACGACCGTTATCGTGAGTTCGGCAACGAGCTGATAGCCGATGCCGACATCATCTGCTGCCTCGACTTCAACTCCATCAAGCGAATAGACGGCATGGAGAAAGCCGTGCTCGAGTCGCCCGCGCGCAAGATTATGATTGACCATCACCTGCACCCGGAGGACTTCTGCAGCATAGTCATCTCCCACCCCAACATCTCGTCGACCTCAGAGCTCATCTTCCGTCTGATCTGTCGCATGGGCTACTTCAGCGACATCACCTACGAGGGAGCACAGTGCATCTACACAGGAATGATGACCGACACCGGCGGATTCACCTACAACTCAAACAACCGCGAGATATACTTCATCATCAGCGAACTCCTCTCAAAGGGCATCGACAAGGACGACATCTATCGCAAAGTCTTCAACACCTACTCAGAGAGCCGTCTGCGACTGATGGGCTACATCCTGACGAACATGAAGACCTACCCCGAGATGCGCTCCGCGCTCATCACGCTCAAGGCCAGCGAACAGAAGAACTTCAGCTACATCAAGGGCGACAGTGAGGGATTCGTCAACATTCCGCTGACAATAAAGAACACGGTGCTCTCATGCTTCCTGCGCGAGGATACCGAGAAACATATGATCAAAGTGTCGCTCCGCTCGGTGGGCACATTCCCCTGCAACCAGCTGGCATCGGAGTTCTTCGGAGGCGGCGGACACCTCAATGCGTCGGGCGGCGAGTTCTACGGAACGATGGACGAGGCAATAGCACGCTTCGAAGAGGCGTTGCAGAAGTTCGCCCCGCTTCTCACGAAAAAGGGCTGACAACGCGAAGCTGAGGCGCACAAATAGTTAAATAGAATAAAACTTCACGGCGCATCTTCCGCACATAAGCCCAAAGGAGATAAATTTGTGGATTAGAATAAAATAAAAACGAAATATTAAGATACGGACAAATGAAGAAACCGGCATTTCTATTAATGGCAATCGTCGCAATCGCTGGAGCGTTGGCGTCATGCAGCAACTCAAAGACCTACGCAGAGCAGCTCGAGGACGAGAGAAAAGCCATCAAGAAGTACATCAACGAGAACGGCATCAACACAATCACTGTTGATGAGTTCGAAAAGGACACAACCACAGATGTTAGTAAGAACGAGTATGTATGCTTCTCAAGCGGAGTATACCTGCAGATCGTGAAGCGCTACGACGACGAGAAGTACAGCTCTTTCGACGAGGCACCCGCATTCGAGAACAACAACCAGATCCTGGCACGCTTTGTCGAGGTGGACATCATGGAGAACGACACCACCCTCGCCTCAAACGTGTGCAACCCCTACGAATATCTTAACCTCTATCCCGAGGGATTCAGATACACAGTCAGTGGAACAACAACCTACGGACTCTTCCTCTCTGAACCGGGACTTGCCTACTACCTGGGCTACGGCATGGGTGGTATGTATGGCACATCGGTACCGGCAGGATGGCTTGAGGCTCTTCCCTATATCCACGATGGAGCACACGTGAAGCTCATCGTGCCTTCGAAGAGCGGCCACGACACAGCTGTTTCGTATGTCTACCCCTACTTCTACGACATGCGAAAGCTGTCAATTTACTAAAATGAACCAAAAAAGGAACTATGACTCTTATTAAATCTATTTCCGGCATCCGCGGCACAATTGGCGGCGGTGCAGGTGTGGGACTCAACCCACTGGACATAGTGAAGTTCACATCGGCGTACTCTACGCTGATCAGAAAGACCTGTAAGTCAACCAGCAATAAGATTGTAGTCGGACGCGACGCACGCATCTCTGGCGAGATGGTCCGCAACGTCGTTGTCGGCACTCTTATGGGCATGGGATGGGACGTTGTCGACATCGACCTCGCATCCACTCCTACCACCGAGCTTGCAGTGACAATGGAGGGCGCTTGTGGCGGCATCATCCTCACAGCATCCCACAACCCCAAGCAGTGGAACGCACTGAAGTTGCTCAACGAGCACGGTGAGTTTCTCAATGCAGCCGAGGGCAACGAGGTGCTTCGCATCGCCGAAGCCGAGGAGTTTGAATACGCCGACGTTGACCACCTGGGCTCATACCGCAAGGATCTTACCTACAACCAGAAGCATATCGACGCCGTTCTGGCACTCGACCTTGTCGACGTTGAAGCCATCAAGAAGGCCGACTTCCGCGTAGCCATCGACTGCGTAAACTCTGTTGGAGGCCTCATCCTGCCGGAGCTGTTGCAGCGTCTTGGCGTTCGCCACGTTGACAAGCTCTACTGCGAACCGACAGGCCAGTTCGCCCACAACCCCGAGCCGCTCGAGAAGAACCTCGGCGACATCATGGAGCTTATGAAGAGCGGCAAGGACGACGTGGCATTCGTGGTAGACCCCGACGTAGACCGCCTTGCAATGATCTGCGAGGATGGCAAGATGTATGGCGAGGAGTACACGCTGGTCACTGTTGCCGACTACGTGCTGAAGCACACTCCGGGCAACACCGTCTCAAACCTCAGCTCTACACGCGCACTTCGCGACGTCACTCGCAGCTACGGACAGACCTATTCAGCAGCAGCTGTAGGCGAGGTCAACGTAGTGACAAAGATGAAAGAGGTTGGTGCCGTGATTGGCGGTGAGGGCAACGGTGGAGTCATCTACCCAGCCATCCACTACGGCCGCGACGCTCTCGTCGGTATCGCTCTCTTCCTTAGCCATCTGGCTCACGAGGGCAAGAAGGCAAGCGAACTCCGCGCCTCATATCCTCCCTACTTCATCGCAAAGAATCGCGTAGACCTCACTCCCGAGATTAATGTCGACGCCATTCTCGCCAAGGTTAAGGAGATGTACAAGGACGAGGAGATCAACGACATCGACGGCGTTAAGATTGACTTTGCCGACAAGTGGGTACACCTGCGCAAGAGCAACACAGAGCCGATTATCCGCGTCTATAGCGAAGCCTCAACGATGGAGGCTGCCGAAGAGATCGGACAGAAGATTATGAATGTAATCAACGAACTCGCAAAATAATCGAGCATACAATTTTATAAAAGAGAGACAGCCGACACAAATGTGCCGGCTGTCTTTCTTTTTTTATTTACCTCTAACTATCTTCTTTATTTCATTCAGCTTGTTGAGGGCATCAATTGGGGTCAGGCTGTTGATGTCCAGATTGAGAATCTCATCACGTATCTGGCAGAGGACGGGGTCATCGAGCTGGAAGAAGCTGAGCTGCATGCCGCCTTGCGACTGCTTTGCCGCGCTCTCCACACGCCCGCCTATGT
Organism: uncultured Bacteroides sp.; assembly: GCA_964554075.1. Lineage (GTDB taxonomy): Bacteria > Bacteroidota > Bacteroidia > Bacteroidales > Bacteroidaceae > Bacteroides. Next base: position 4,929 of record CAZKNB010000003.1, on the reverse strand, counting down.
CCTGCTTGCGATTATCCGTCTCCAGCTGACGCAGAATCTCATTTGCGCGCTTCACGATGCTCTTTGGCATACCGGCAATCTTCGCCACGTGGATACCGAAAGAGTGCTCACTTCCGCCCCGCTCCAGCTTACGGAGGAATATCACCTTACCGTCAACCTCGCGCACAGAGACATTGTAGTTCTTGATGCGGTCGAAGAGACCCTCCATCTCGTTCAGCTCGTGATAGTGGGTAGCGAAGAGCGTACGCGCCCTGGCCTTGGGATGCTCGTGGATATACTCCAGAATGGCCCAGGCAATAGAGATACCGTCGTAGGTCGACGTTCCGCGTCCAAGCTCATCGAAGAGCACAAGGCTGCGCGACGACATATTGTTAAGGATGTCCGCCGCCTCGTTCATCTCAACCATAAAGGTAGACTCGCCGACCGAGATATTGTCGCTGGCACCCACACGGGTGAATATCTTGTCCACCATACCAATGTGAGCCGACTCAGCCGGGACAAACGAACCAATCTGCGCCAGCAGGGTGATAAGCGCCGTCTGACGAAGCAAAGCCGACTTACCAGCCATGTTCGGACCTGTGATTACAATGATCTGCTGACTCTTCGTGTCGAGCATCACGTCGTTGGCTATGTAGCTCTCGCCCACGGGGAGCTGCTTCTCAATGACGGGATGACGCCCCTGACGGATGTCGAGCACATCGTCGTCGGAGAGAACCGGACGAACATATCCGCTCAGACGTGCCACCGTGTTGAACGACAGCAGGCAGTCCAGACGCGCAATCTGGTTGGCATTAATCTGGATTGCAGGGATAAACTCGTTAAGCGAAGCCACAAGGTCATTGTAGATGCTGTTCTCCAGCACCAGAATCTTGTCCTCCGCACCGAGAATCTTCTCCTCATACTCCTTCAGCTCCTGAGTGATGTAACGCTCGGCGTTGACCAGCGTCTGCTTGCGGATCCACTCCTGCGGCACCTTGTCCTTATGGACATTGCGCACCTCTATATAATAGCCGAAGACATTGTTGAACGCAATCTTCAGGCTCGGTATTCCTGTAGCCTCAATCTCCCGCTGCTGAATCTGCAGCAGATAGTCCTTGCCCGAATAGGCAATCTTGCGCAACTCGTCGAGCTCCTCGTTGACACCGTCGTTGATCACGCCACCCTTGTTGACCATCAATGGCGGGTCGGGCTTAATCTCCATGGCGATACGCGTACGCACCGACATGCAGAGGTTCAGCTGCTCACCGATGCGGTTGAGGATGGCACAGTCGGCCTTCATGCAGGCCTCCTTGATAGGCTCGATGGCTTGCAGCGCCACCTTAAGCTGAACCACCTCGCGCGGCGACACACGCCCCACGGCAACCTTCGAGAGGATACGCTCCAGGTCGCCGATGAGATGGAGATTCTCCTCGAGCACGTCGCGCAGCTCTGTGTCGCGATAGAGATAGTCCACCACGTCGAGACGATCGTTGATAGCCCTTACCTCCTTCAGGGGGAAGAGCACCCAGCGCTTCAGCATGCGGGCTCCCATCGGACTTATCGTCTTGTCTATCACGTCGAGCAGACTTCCGCCACCCTCATTCATGCTGCCCACCAGCTCCAGGCTGCGGACAGTGAACTTGTCGAGGCGCACGTAGCGCTCCTCTTCGATACGCGAAAGGGCAGTGATATGGCTCGTCTGAGTGTGCTGAGTCATCTCGAGATACTGCAGGACGGCACCCGCAGCGATGATTCCCAGCTTCAGGTGCTCCACTCCGAATCCCTTCAGACTCGTTGTCTCGAACTGTCGGAGCAGCTTCTGGCGCGCATTGCTCTCGGTGAAGACCCAGTCCTCCAGCTCAAAGGTGAAGAACTTGTTGCCGAAGTTACCCTCGAACATACCCTTGTGGGTACGCTCGTAGAGCACCTCCTTAGGAGCAAAGTTGCTCAGCAGCTTGTCGACATACTCGTACGCCCCCTCTGCCACCAGAAACTCTCCGGTAGAGATGTCGAGGAACGCCACTCCACACTTATCCTTGCCGAAGTGGACTGCAGCAAGGAAGTTGTTCTCCTTATAGTTGAGCACATTGTCGTTGATCGACACGCCCGGAGTGACAAGCTCCGTGATGCCGCGCTTCACCAGCTTCTTGGCCAGCTTAGGGTCCTCAAGCTGGTCGCATATAGCGACGCGCTTACCCGCGCGAATCAGCTTCGGCAGATAGGTGTCGAGCGCATGGTGGGGGAAACCCGCCATCTCGATAGTCTTATCCTTCCCGTTAGCCCTCTTTGTCAGAGCGATACCCAGAATCTCAGCCGCAATGACGGCGTCCTTCGAGTAGGTCTCATAGAAGTCTCCGCAACGAAACAGTAACACCGCGTCGGGGTGCTTGGCCTTAAGGTCAAGAAACTGCTTCATCATCGGGGTTAGTTCAATATCTTGCATCTGTATTTATTGAGATTTATCCTTTTATTCGGTCGAATCCCTCGCCATATACTCCGATGACAGAGCTTTGAGATACGAAGGCATTGGGGTCAATGTCCTTCACCAGTCTGAATATCTCAAGCGACTGCTGACGCTTAGCCAGCACGACGAGCACCTTCACCGGCTCGTGGCTGTAGCCGCCCGTACCGTCGAGGATGGTGACACCGCGGTTTGACTCGTGGATGATGCGCTGCGCAATCTTGTCATACTCCTTCGAGAAGATGAGAAACTGCACGGACTGACGCGCCATATTAACGATATAGTCGAGCACGAAGCCCACAATGAAGAGTGTTACAAAGCCGAAAATCACGCGACGCCAGTCGTGGAAGATGAAGTAGCACGACGATATGATGACCACATCGCACGCCATAATCATACGTCCTAACGTCACGTCACGATATTTATTTACGATGGCGGCAATGATATCCGTACCTCCCGTACTGCCGTTACAGTTGAAGACGATGCCAAGTCCGGCGCCACACATGGCTGCACCGATAAGACACGCCATGAAGTCCTGTCCCGGTCCGAGTATCTGCGGTGGCACACCCTCGTCACCATTTACAATCACCTGGAAGAGTCCGAGAAGGAATGTCAGCATAAAGACGGCATAGGTCGTCTTGATACTGAACTTCGGTCCAAGAATCTTGATGGCGAATGTCAGCAACACCGCATTGATCAGGAAGTAGGAGTACTGCATCGGGAAGCCGGTCGAATAGTAGATGATAGCTCCGATACCCGTCGTTCCACCAGTTGTAATCTGGTAGGGCAGCAAGAAGGCTGCCCATCCCAAAGCATAAAGCACGAGACCAAGTGTGATGAACAAATAGTCACGCACTTCACGCATAGCTTCGGCTTTTGAAATTTTTGTCATAGACTGAATGTTAAATCACTACGTTTACAATCTTCTTCGGCACCACGATGACCTTCTTCGGTGTCTTGCCCTCGGTCCACTTCTGAGCGCGCTCGTCGGCAAGCACTGCTGCCTGGATGGCATCGTTGGCTGCGTCGACAGGGAACTCCATGTTGAAACGGGCCTTACCGTTGAATGAGATGGTGTAGTTCACACTGTTCTCCTTCAGGTACTCCTCGTTCCACTCGGGCCACTGTGCGTCGCAGATTGAGCCGCTGTTGCCGATGGCCTCCCAAAGCTCCTCGCAGACGTGGGGGGCGAACGGGGTCATCACTACGAGCAACTGCTCCAGAATGGCCTTCTTGCTGCACTTCAGGGTGAAGAGCTCGTTGACGCAGATCATGAACGCACTGATTGAGGTGTTGTAGGAGAACTGCTCGATGTCGCCTGTCACCTTCTTGATGAGCTTGTGGAGTGTCTTCAGCTCATCCTTTGTCGGAGCCTCATCGGTCACCTGATACTCGCCTGCACGGTTGTAGAAGAGCGACCAGAACTTGCGGATGAAGCGGTGTACGCCGTCGATACCGTTTGTATCCCATGGCTTTGACTGCTCGATAGGGCCAAGGAACATCTCGTACATGCGGAGAGTGTCGGCGCCATACTTCTCGACAATCATATCGGGGTTGACAACGTTGAACATTGACTTACTCATCTTCTCGACAGCCCATCCGCAGACATACTTGCCATCCTCGAGGATGAACTCGGCAGTTGCGAACTCGGGACGCCATGCCTTGAAGGCCTCGAGGTCGAGAATGTCGTTCGACACGATGTTAACGTCCACGTGGAGCGGAGTTGTGTCGTACTGATCCTTCAAGCCGAGGCTTACGAAGGTGTTTGTATCCTTGATGCGGTATACGAAGTTGCTGCGGCCCTGAATCATTCCCTGGTTGACGAGCTTCTGGAACGGCTCTTCCTTGACAGATACGCCGAGGTCGAAGAGGAACTTGTTCCAGAAACGTGAGTAGATGAGGTGACCTGTGGCGTGCTCTGTTCCACCGACATAGAGGTCGACGTTCTGCCAGTAGTGGTCTGCCTCGGTTGATACGAGAGCCTCGTGGTTGCGTGGATCCATGTAGCGCAGATAGTAGGCTGATGAGCCTGCAAAGCCCGGCATGGTGTTGAGCTCAATCGGGAAGATGGTCTTGTTGTCAATCTTCTCGTTCTCTACGACGGTCTTGTTGACGGTGTCCCAAGCCCAGCGAGTGGCGTGGCCGAGTGGCGGCTCACCGGTCTCTGTAGGGAGGAACTTGTCTACCTCGGGGAGTTCGAGCGGAAGGGCTGCCTCGTCAATCATGTATGGCATGCCGTCCTTATAGTATACAGGGAAGGGCTCACCCCAGTAGCGCTGGCGTGAGAAGATGGCGTCGCGGAGGCGGAAGTTCACCTTCACGCGGCCTAAGCCCTGCTCTTTCACATATTGTTTTGTCTTGGCGATGGCCTCTTTCACGGTCAGGCCGTTCAGCACGAGACCCGTCTCGGGTGCTCCCGGACGCGGAGAGTTCATCATGATACCCTCTTTAGCGTCGAAGCTCTCCTCGCTGACGTCGCATCCCTCGAT
>CAZKNB010000002.1:2120-34553 GCA_964554075.1 uncultured Bacteroides sp. | reverse complement strand
AAAAACAAAAGCGGTAAAGCACCTTTGGCGCTTTACCGCTTCCTTTCCTATCACTCTTGTGTATCTTAAACCTTGCGGCAGAAGATTCGAATTATTTCTTCTCTGAAACGTATCTTGCGTTAAGACCGGCAACAACCTCGTCGGTGATGTTCATAGCCTCGTCAGCATAAAGAATATTGTCGAGACCAGTGTTGCTCAGGATTACGCTGTACTTCTTGTTCTTGTTGTACTCCTTCAGGAAAACGTTGATTGAGTCGCGGAGCTGGAGGCTGTTCTTAGCGTTCTCGTTAGAGAGCTCTGTAGTCAGCTTGTTGCTCAGGGTCTGGAGATCCTGCTGAGCCTTCATCAGACGGTTGTACTCCTGCTGAGCTCTGTCCTGAGAGATGAAAGCGTTGTTCTCATACTTCTTCTGGAACTCCTGCTGCTCCTTCTCGAGCGCTGCAGCCTTCTGATTGAGTGTAAGACGGATGTTCTCCTCCTTCTTCACCATAGCCTCGTTAAGGTCAACGCAGAAATTATACTTAGCCAAGAGGCTGTCAACATCGACATAAGCCATTGTGAAGTCACCTGAAGCCGCAGGTGCAGCCTTTTCATTGTTAGTCGTAGATGTATTTGAGTTTCCCGCACACTGTGAGAACAATACAATCAGCGCAAGGGCAGCAAGACCCTTGGCCATATAAACGAACTTCTTCATAAGTTACTGTTAAGTTTTTATTTGTTATAATTTTCTGTCATTTCTTCTCATCCTCAATGGATTTGTGCTGTGCTGACTGTTGTGCCTCTCTATCCTGCGACTGCACGCATGTAACTCCCATCTTGCGGAGAGCTGCATTGCCGCTTACGTGGGTATTAGGGAACCGCCCGCCCTTCACGAAGAGTATCTTCACTCCCAGCAGAATCAGGCAAATAGCAACAATTAACAAAGTAAGCAGTATTGTGTAAAGCATTTCCATTAATTTTGTGGATGCAAATATAGGACTTTGAAATTTCCGAACCGATTTTTCTTGCAACAAATAAGTCACGATTTACGAAAAGTGAGGTGTTTTAACAGAAGCGGCGGATAATGAGAAGATATTTAACAATACTTAATATCATAAAACCATAGAAATGAAGAGAGAAGAACTGAAACCGGCGGCGCTGTTCGCCCATTTTGAGGATATTTGTCGTGTGCCACGCCCTTCGAAACATGAGGGCAAGATTATCGCCTTCCTGAAGGAGTTCGGCGAGAAGAACGCTCTGGAAACCAAAGTGGATGAGGCGGGTAACGTACTGATCCGCAAGGCTGCCACTCCGGGCATGGAGAACCGTAAGACTGTAATCCTCCAGGCACATATGGACATGGTGTGCGAGAAGAACAATGACGTGAACCACGACTTCATGAACGACCCCATCGAGACTGTCATCGAGGGTGAGTGGATGCACGCAAAGGGCACTACACTGGGTGCCGACAACGGCATCGGAATTGCCACTGCAATGGCCGTTCTGACCGACAATACACTGAAGCATGGCCCAATCGAGTGCCTCTTCACTGTCGACGAGGAGACTGGCCTGACCGGCGCCTCTGCCATCAAGGAGGGCTTCATCAGCGGTCAGATTCTGCTGAACCTCGACTCTGAGGATGAGGGACAGCTCTTCATCGGTTGTGCAGGCGGTGTGGACACCGTGGCTGACTTCCAATATAAAGAGGAGGAGGTTCCTGCGGGCTACTATACCTTCCGCATTGCAGTGACAGGACTGAAGGGTGGTCACTCAGGTGGCGACATCCATCTGGGCCGTGGCAATGCCAACAAGATTCTGAACCGTTGCCTCAGTGCCATCGCCGAGAAGAGCGACCTCTATCTCTGTGAAATCTCTGGCGGTAACCTGCGCAACGCCATCCCGCGCGAGGCTCACGCCGTATGTGCCATCCCCGAGGCTGACCGCCACATCGCTGTCAGCGAGGTGAACGTCATCGCTGCTCAGGTGCTCGACGAGCTGGGCAACGTGGATCCCGACCTGAAGATTACAGTGGAGAGCGAGGAGGCTAGGAGAGTGGCCATCGACCGCTGCACCACATCACGACTCATCCGCGCCCTGATGGCTGCGCCTCACGGTGTCTACGCCATGAGTAAGGATGTAGAGGGACTGGTCGAGACATCTACCAACCTCGCATCGGTGAAGATGCGTCCGGGCAACACAATCCATATCGAGACAAGTCAGCGCAGCTCAATCCTCTCAGCCCGCAACGACATGGCTCAGACCGTTCGTGCCGTATTCTCTCTGGCTGGTGCCGAGACAAAGACAGGCGACGGCTATCCGGGCTGGAAGCCAAACACTCACTCCGAGATTCTCGAGGTGGCACAGGCTTCATACCGCCGTCTCTTCGGCGAGGAGGCACAGGTGCTCGCCATCCATGCCGGACTCGAGTGCGGACTCTTCCTCGACAAGTATCCATACCTCGACATGATCTCCTTCGGTCCGACACTTCGCGGTGTCCACTCTCCCGATGAGTGTATGCACATCCCGTCGGTAGAAAAGTTCTGGTTGCATCTTGTTGATGTGTTGGAAAACATTCCCGCAGCTAAATAAAAAACTATATCTTTGCTCCATAGAAAAAACTTAAATGCAGTAACCCTAAAACAGACAAATAGTATGAAGGATTTTAGCGAACTGGTACGTACTCGCCGCAGCATGCGCAAGTTTACCGCCGAAGAGCTTACACAGGACGAGGTGGTGACGCTACTCAAGACGGCTCTCATGGCCCCGACATCCAAGCAGAGCAACTGCTGGCAGTTCATCGTGGTCGACGACAAGGAGAAGCTCGAGGAGCTGTCACACTGTAAGGCTGCAGGTGCCACATTCCTTAAGGATGCGCCGCTCGCCATCGTTGTTGTAGCCGACCCTCTGGTGTCGGATGTATGGATTGAAGATGCCTCCATCGCATCGATAATGATTCAGCTTCAGGCTGAGGACATGGGTCTCGGCAGCTGCTGGATTCAGGTGCGCGAGCGCTTCACAGCCGACGGCGTGCCTGCCGACGAGATGGTTCATGCCGCTCTCGACCTTCCTCTGCAACTCCAGACGCTCTCCATCATTGCCATCGGACACAAGGGCATGGAGCGCAAACCCTTCAATGAGGAGCATCTGCTCTGGGAGAGGGTTCACATCAATAAATATGGAGGAAAGTAAAGGTGACTGTCAGAAGAATGAAACGCAGTGTGCAGGACACCCCGATCGCCATGATTGGCGCGGGGCGTCTGGCCACTAATCTTTGTAAGGCTCTTTACCACAAGGGCTTCCGCATCGTGCAGGTGTTCAGCCGCACGGAGGAGGCTGCGCGGGCACTCGCCGGCGTGGTTGAGGCCGACTATACTACATCTATCGATTCGATAACCCCCGACGCAAAGCTCTACATCGTGGCGCTGACCGACGACGCCCTGACCGAGAACGTGGCAGCCATCTGCCGCGGAAAGGCTGAGGACGCCCTGCTGGTACATACCGCGGGAAGTGTGCCGATGTCCATCTGGGAGGGCCATGCAGCCAACTACGGCGTGCTCTATCCGATGCAGACATTCAGCAAGGAGCATGAGGTGAACTTCGAGGAAATCTCTTTCTTCGTCGAGGCCTCGTCGGCTGAGAATGCCGAACTGCTGCGCCGCATTGCTCATACGCTTAGCGACAAGGTCTACGAGGTCGACTCCGAGAAGCGAAAGATGATTCATCTCTCCGCTGTCTTCGCCTGCAACTTCACGAACCACATGTATGCTCTTGCCGAACGAATTCTTGGTCGCTGCGACCTGCCTTTCGACATACTTCTCTCGCTTGTCGACGAGACGGCGCGCAAGGTTCACGAACTCTCGCCTGCCGTTGCCCAGACGGGTCCCGCACTGCGCTACGACAGCGGCGTGATGGAGCGTCATGAGGCTCTGCTGGCCGATGATCCCGAGATGCAGCATGTCTATCACATCTTGAGTGAGAGTATTCACAAACTGGCTACTGAGGGACGATGAGCACAATCAATTATGATCTGAAGAAGATAAAGGCTATGGCGTTCGATGTGGACGGCGTGCTGAGTTGCGAGACCATTCCGCTCTCGCCTGCGGGTGAGCCGTTGCGCTGTGTGAACATCAAGGATGGCTACGCCATGCATCTGGCGTTGAAGCTGGGCTATCGCATTGCCATCATCACCGGCGGCAACACCGAGGCGGTGCGCATACGTTTTGCCAATCTCGGTGTGGAGGACATCTACATGGCCTCTGCCGTGAAGATCCACGATTATCATGCTTTCCGCGACAAGTATGGCCTGCGCGATGAGGAGATTCTCTATATGGGTGATGATATCCCCGATATTGAGGTGATGCGTGAGTGTGGTCTGCCGTGCTGTCCCAAGGATGCTGCGCCCGAGGTGAGGCAGGTGGCGCGTTACATCTCTCATGCTGAGGGTGGACGCGGCTGTGGACGCGATGTCATAGAGCAGGTGCTGAAGGCGCAGGGACGCTGGATGACAGCTGAGGCCTTTGGCTGGTAGTGTCGAAGCGATATTAAATTGAAAGGAAAGATATGTTGGATAACTTGAAGAAATATAGAATAGTGCTGGCGTCAAACTCTCCTCGCCGCAGGGAGTTGATGGATGGACTTGGCGTGGACTACAGCGTAAGGATTATCAAGGGAATTGATGAATCGTACCCCGACGGCTTGTCGGCTCAGGAGATTCCCGTCGCTATCTCCGGCAAGAAGGCTGCGGCCTATCTGGAGTCGCTGGCGGCGGACGAGCTGCTCATCACTGCCGACACCATTGTCTGGGTTGACGGGCAGGTGCTCGGCAAGCCTGCCGACCGCACTGCAGCCATTGAGATGCTGCGCGCCCTCTCGGGACGTACACATCAGGTGGTCACAGGCGTATGTCTCACGACCAAGGAGTGGCAGAAGAGTTTTGCGGCAACCACCGACGTAACCTTCGACACCCTCACCGACGAAGAGATTGAGTACTACGTCGATCGTTATGCGCCGATGGACAAGGCAGGCGCCTACGGCATTCAGGAATGGATTGGTTTCATTGGCGTAAAGAGTATCGCCGGAAGCTACTTCAACGTGATGGGACTCCCCATTCAGCGACTATACAGCGAACTGAAAAAACTATAGCAAACCGAAGTTAAGTGGCTGTAGCAAGGCACTTAAGAGCCTAAAGTAAAGAACTTAAGAGACTGTAGCAGAAAACATACAGTTTACAGTAAATCAAGGAGGAGCGAAAGTTCCTCCTCTTTTATTCCACGCTCAATCAGCACAGAGCGGTCGCGCTCGAAAAGCGCAATCAACTCCTCATGCGAACCAACATCGTTGGCGGCACGGCGATAGAAGACAAGGGCACGCTTGATGTCACCGCTGCACCACGCCACGTGGCCCGCATTCATCAACTCCGTAACGCTTGGTCGCTCCTCCAGTACACGCTCGTAGTAGCGTGCTGCCTGGTCGTACTTACCCGTGAGGAACGAACACCACGCTATGCCTCGCCATGCTCTCAGCGACTCATCCTCCAGATTGAGTTTGAAGAAGAGGTTAAGTGCCTCCTGCGGACGGTTAAGCTCTGTCAGGCAGGTTGCGCGGTAGTAGGTAGCGTCGGCGTTGCCGCCCTCAAACTCCTCCAGGCGTGTGTAGAGCTCAAGTGCCGCAGCATAGTCGCGCGTCTGGCGGTAGCATGCAGCCATGCGCTTCAGTGTCCACTGCGTGTTTGGCTTGATGGTCTCAGCCATTCGGTAGGCCTGGATGGCCTCATCATAGCGCTTCAGCTTCTGGAGCGCAAAGCCCATCTTCTGGTACATCTCGCTCTCGCCACACCATTCGCCGCCCATCTTCTCAATCTCGGCGAAGAGTTCGGCAGCCTCCTGCCAATGCTCCTTGCGCAGATGGTAGGTGGCAATCAGCATCAGAGTCTCCTCATTGTTCAGGAAGGCTCCCAGCGTCTCGCTCTTATGTAGCTCCAGATGCTCCGCAAAGATGTTGCGGAACTCATGGCGGTAGAAGCAAATGGTCAGCAGACGGTAGAGGTCGTGCAGGTAGCGGTTGCAGATGCTCTGCGGATTGCGTCGCATCTCTCGCAGCGAAGCCTTCAGCTCACCTGCATCCATCTCGTTCATCTGCATCTCGCTGAACTGGCTGAACACCATGTCCTGATCCTTCTGCTGCATCTGTTTCATCACGAAGAAGAGCGAATACTTATCGTTGTCGCAGAATGTGCCCGAGTCGAGCAGGATGTCCAGCAGTTTATTGTTGGCGCCACGCTCTTCCTGCTGCTGTTGCACCTCCTGTTGCAGGCGGTCGAAGGGGTAGAGCCAGTGGTGAATCTCGCGGAAGTAGTTGAAGCTCTTCAGTGTGGCGAACGATGCCAGCTGTACGTCGGCACCCTCGCTCTGCATCTCGCTAAGCTCACGCAGCTTGCCCTCGACGCCCGACTTGCTCAGCATCTCCTCCCACTCGGGGTTCTTCTCCTCGTCGTCGCCCTCGCTCTGCTTCATGCGGTTCTTGAACTCCGAAGCCTGTTTCATCATCTCCGGCAGAATCTCCTCGCGCATTTTCTGTCCAATCTTCTCGGTCTCCTGGCAGAGTAGCAGCTGGAGATAGAGTCGCGACATGTCGCTGGAGAGTCGGCCATCCTCATCGGCCAGGATGAGGCGCGCCTCAATCTGCGGATAGAGGCTGATGCGGCGGTCGTGGATGTGGACCACGATGCCTATTCCTGCCAGGGCGCGCTGGCATATCCTGTTCTCAGCACTGTTGTAGGCATCGATGAGCCACTCCATCTTGCGCGGGTCGAATGTCCGCATCAGACCGAGCGTCACACCGCTCACCATCAGGCAGAGAGCGTTGACGGGTGCCGTCTCCGACTCCAGCAGCTCGTGGGCCACCGTAGCCTCCTCGCTGTTCCAGCGGGCGTTGCACCATGTCACCATGAAGAGCTCCTTCAGTGCCGTTTCATGCTGCGCGATGATCTCCGTTCGCTTGGCGTCGGACATCAGTTCGGCTATCGCAAGGTCGTCCTTGAAGCTCTCTATGCGGCTGGCAATGCTGCGCAGGGTGGGGGACTTCTCGCCGGTGATGAACTGGCGGCGGCACTGATGGTAATACTTCAGTGAGTCGGCATCGCCCATAGCGATGCTGATTATGTCGTTAAGTTCGTAGGCTTGGGTAAGCAGTGAGGTGTAGAGAGTCAGGCGCTCGGGGTCGGGTGCACCCTCAGCCATATACTGCAACAGATATTGATAGGAGGTCTTGACAGCGTTCAGCTGGTTGGTCACCTCGTAGGCCATGCCGTGGCCCTCCATGCCCTCGTGGGTCATAGCCTCCATCTGGATGAGTGCCTCCTTCAGGCGTCTCTTGTCGATCAGCTCCTCTACGAACTGATGCTGACTCTCTATGCTCTTATCGTTCATGGCTTGTATGCTTATGTTTCTGCCTATTTTCTAGTGAATTCTCTCTTGCTCTTGAGCGCCAGTGTCAGTCGTGCGGCGAGTGAGTCCATCGTCAGTGCGATGTCGTAGACGGGAATCATGAACTTGTGGCACTTCATCTCGCCAAGCGCCTTTGCTGTGTGGCCTACAACGATGCCATACTCCACCCAGCGAACAGCGAACATCACCACTGCCGCAGCCACGCCAATCCATGAAGCCGTGGTCACACCGACGGCAATCGCTGCAATCAGCGTTGCGTAGAAGAGTGCGCGTGTCAGAGTCTCTGCGCCGTTCAGATAGCGCTGGCTACCCTTCAGCTCCTTTCCTGTGGCCAGATAGCCTGTCTTCTCCGCCTTCCATGAGCGGGTAGACGAGTCGACCCTCACGGCAGCCTGCGGGTCAGCCTCCACGCGTGTGTTGAGGCTTGTGGCTGTGGTGTTGATGAAGAGATCGTCCTCGCCGCGCAGCAGGTCGAGGTGGCGTGAGAAACCCTTCTCCTTGTAGAAGAGAGCCTTGCGGTAGGCCATGTTGCGTCCCATGCCCATATATGGACTGCCGGAGATGGCGAAGCCCAGATAGCGCATGGCGGTCAGCATGCGGTCGAATGAGATGATGCGCTTCTTTCGCTCCGTCTGCGCCTCGCCCACGTAGCCCAGCACGATGTCTGTGCGCTCGGTGAAGTTGCGCGCCATGAGTCGCAGCCACTGGTTGCTCTGCGGTGCAGAGTCGGGCTCGGTGAAGACCAGCCAATCATTCTTGGCAGCCTTGATGGCCAGGGTGAGTGCCAGCTTCTTGCTGCTCAGGTAGCGCGATCCGCTGGGAGTGAAACTGTGGTAGAGATTTTTATATTGCGAAGCGAATATCTTCAGAACGTCGTCGGTCTCGTCGGTCGAGCCGTCGTTGATGACGATAACCTCGAAGTTGGGATAGTCCTGCTCCAGTATGGCTGGCAGACTCTTGCGCAGTGCCTCCGACTCATCGTGTGCGCTGATGACGACGGATAGCGGCGGCAGCGTGTCGGTGAAGGTTCCCGCCCCCTTGGCGCGTCCCCGCAGCAGTGAATAGATGTTGTTGTAGAGGCCGTAGTGGTAGCCCATCTGGATTATCAGAAGAATGGCGGCGGCAATGACTATCGCCATCTCCACGTCGCTGCATTGTAAGAGCGTCTCCATATAAGTTTATCCTTTCTTCGTCTTAATGTTAGTCTTCAACCTCCTCGAAGTCCACATATTCGCCCTCGTCGTCGTCGAACAGCTTCTTGCGTTCGCCTGCGTTGTCATCGCTGCGTCGGCTTTCGCTACGCTGCGATGTGGACGAATAGCTCTGTGAGCTGCTGTAGCTCTTTCTGCCCTGCGGCTTGCGGAAGAGGTTGGTCAGCTTCATGATTACGCCCCAGAGGATGCTTACTCCCAGGAGCACAATGAATATAATTACAAAAAACAGTATTCCTACAATATGAAACATGGTTGTTACAAATTATACAAACAGCTTGACAACGGACATCACGATGTAGAGCAGAATGGCTGCCGCAAACCCGGTGACGCCCAGTGCCGCGATAAGAATCGCACTGATTATAAGGAAAATGTATGTCGTTTTGTTTGACTGCCACGACAGATTTTTGAATTTCAGTGAGAACATAGGCAGCTCGCTTGTCAGCAGCAGTGAGAAGATGATGACCAGCACCAGGATTACCAGTGCGTTGCCATTCTCCACCACGGTCTCGTGACTGCCTGCCGCCAGGGCGCCCCAGAAGAGTGCGTTGGCCGGTGTGGGAAGTCCGATGAATGAGCTGGTCTGTCGCTCGTCGATGTTGAACTTAGCCAGTCGGAGTGCTGAGAAGACAGCGATGATGAATGCTGCGTATGGCAGGTATTCGCGTGCTCCCTCCAGTGCTGCCGGATAGCTCAGCGACGGTTCGCGCAGAAGCGAGAAGGCGATGAGTGCGGGCGCCACACCGAAGCTGACGTCGTCGGCCAGCGAATCGAGCTCCTTACCTATTGCTGAGGGCGCCTTAAGGAGTCGCGCCAGCATGCCGTCGAAGAAGTCGAACACGGCACTCAGAACGATGAACGTCATTGCCAGTTCATAGCGTGAGTTGAACGCCATGACCGCCGCTATGCAACCAGAGAAGAGGTTCATGCATGTGACGGTGTTGGGTATATGTCGGGTAATAGCGTTTGCCATTTTATTCCTTTCTTGTACTATATAATAATATATGTGTATCTACGTTCCTATTTCAGCTTGGCAATCACTGTCTGGTTGCCCACGGTCTTCTGACCCATGTTCACGCAGATCTCTGTGCCGAGAGGCAGATAGACGTCAACGCGTGAGCCGAACTTGATGAATCCCATGTGCTCGTCGATGTAGCAGTTGTCGCCCGGCTCGGCATAGGTCACGATGCGTCGCGCCATGGCTCCTGCAATCTGTCGTGCCATGACCTCTACGCCGTCGGGAGTCTCGATGACAACCATTGAGCGCTCATTCTCTGTACTAGCCTTTGGGAGCCATGCCTTAAGGAATCGACCATTCTGGTGACCCACCTTCTTGATTACTCCGTCGACGGGATACCAGTTGGCGTGAACGTTCAGAATGCTCATGAAGATAGAGACCATCAGTCGGCGGTCGTGGAAGTACTCGTTCTCCTCAACCTCCTCGATGACAACAATCTTGCCGTCGGCGGGTGCCACGACAATCTTCTCTGTCTCATGTCCGAAAAGTCTGATTGGGCATTGGAAGAAGTTTACCATCAAGGCATAGATAATGACGGTTATTGCTCCGATGATGTAGAATGGGAGTTTTGACTCGAAACAGCAGAACAGAGCGATGTCTACGATTGCCATTCCGAGCAGGCTTACCATCAATATGTTTGTTCCTTCATGGTGTATTCTTATCTTTTTTAGCTTTTTTAGTCGACTCATTATAGTTGGTGCGTTTTCTTATGTTCAATATTGAATGCAAAAATAGTCGTTATTTAAGGAATCACCAAGTTATTTGCGATAGAAATGATGTTGTTGATAACTTTTGGTTAATTCTTTTGCTTCAAATTGCTAAATCAGTGTAACTTTACGACTTTAAAAGTAATACTGCTGCGCAGAAAGTAGTAAGTTGTAAGTAGTAAGTTGTAAGTGATACTGCTGCTTAGGAAGTTTAAAGTAGGAAGTAGAAATAGTAATTTTCAAGATATGCAAGATTTCGTTCATCTTCACGTACATAGCCAGTATTCGTTGCTCGACGGACAGGCTAGCATCCCAGCACTCGTTGACAAGGCCATTGCCAACGGTATGCGAGGCATCGCCATCACCGACCACGGCAACATGTTCGGCATCAAGGAGTTCACCAACTATGTCAACAAGAAAAATGGTGGCATTAAGGGTGAGATAAAGGACCTCAAGAAGCGAATCGGAGCTCTCAAGGAGGGCAAGGAGGAGTGCGACGACGTCGAGGCGGAGATTGCTGCCTGCAAGCAGCAGATTGCCGAGAAGGAGGCGCGACTCTTCAAGCCTATCGTGGGCTGCGAGATGTATGTGGCGCGCCGTACACTGGAGGACCGCTCACAGAAGGAGGACCTCAGCGGTTACCACCTCGTGGTTCTCGCAAAGAACGAGAAGGGTTACCACAACCTCATCAAGCTCGTCTCTCACGCCTGGACACGCGGTTTCTACAACCGTCCGCGTACCGACCGCCGCGAGCTCGAGAAGTATCACGAGGGACTTATCGTCTGCTCGGCATGCCTCGGTGGTGAGATTCCGAAGAAGATTACCGCGGGCGACTTTGCCGGTGCTGAGGAGGCCATTGAGTGGTATCGCAATCTCTTCGGCGAGGACTTCTATCTCGAGATGCAGCTCCACAAGGCCACGGCACCCGTGGCCAACTACGAGGCATATCCTCTCGAGGTCAATGTCAACAAGCATCTGAAGGAGTACTCCAAACGCTATGGCATCAAGCTTGTCTGCACCAACGACGTTCACTTCGTCAACGCCGAACATGCCGACGCTCACGACCTTCTGGTCTGCCTGAGCACCGGTAAGGACTTCGACGATCCTAAACGTATGCACTACACCAAGCAGGAGTGGATGAAGACACGCGAAGAGATGAACGAGCTCTTTGCCGACTCTCCCGAGGCACTCGCCAACACCTGCGAGATTCTCGATAAGGTGGAGTTCTACTCCATCGACCATCCGCCAATCATGCCTAACTACGCCATCCCCGAATCATTCGGAACGGAGGAGGAGTATCGTCAGCGCATCACCCACGAGGACCTCTTCAACGAGTTTACACGCGACGAGAAGGGCAACGTGGTCATGTCGCAAGAGGACGCCGAGGCTAAGGTGGCGCGCATCGGAGGCTACGAGAAGCTCTACCGCATCAAGCTCGAGGCCGACTACCTGCGCAAACTGACCTACGACGGTGCCAAGCGAGTCTATGGCGATCCGCTGAAGGATGATATTCGCGAGCGCCTCGACTTTGAGCTCCACGTGATGAAGACCATGGGTTTCCCTGGTTACTTCCTCATCGTGCAGGACTTCATCAATGCCGCCCGCTCCGAACTTGGCGTGTCTGTCGGTCCGGGTCGTGGTTCTGCGGCTGGTTCGGCCGTGGCCTACTGTCTCGGTATCACTAAGATTGACCCAATCCAGTACGACTTGCTGTTCGAGCGTTTCCTTAACCCCGACCGTATATCTCTCCCCGATATCGACGTCGACTTCGATGATGATGGCCGTGGCGAGGTGCTTCGCTGGGTTACGCAGAAGTATGGCCAGGAGAAGGTGGCGCATATCATCACCTACGGCAGTATGGCTACCAAGATGGTTATCAAGGATGTGGCACGCGTGCTCAAGTTGCCGCTAGCCGAGGCCGACCGTCTTGCTAAGCTCGTGCCGGATAAGATACCCGACAAGAAGCTCAACCTGCGCAATGCCATCGACTATGTCCCCGAGCTCCAGGCTGCCGAGGCATCGTCCGATCCGCTGGTTCGCGACACGATGAAGTACGCACTTATCCTTGAGGGTAACGTGCGCGGCACCGGTGTTCATGCCTGCGGAACCATCATCTGCCGTGACGACATCACCGACTGGGTGCCTGTCAGCACAGCCGAGGATAAGGAGACCAAGGAGAAGATGCTGGTCACTCAGTACGAGGGTTCGGTCATCGAGGACACGGGACTCATCAAGATGGACTTCCTGGGACTGAAGACACTCTCCATCATCAAGGAGGCAGTCGAGAATATCCGCCTCAGTCGCGGCATAGAGCTCGACGTCGACACCATACCTATTGACGACGAAGCAACATATAAACTATATAGCGAGGGACGCACCATCGGTACCTTCCAGTTCGAGTCGGCGGGAATGCAGAAGTATCTGCGTGAGCTTCAGCCGACCGTCTTCGAGGACCTTATCGCGATGAACGCTCTCTACCGTCCGGGCCCAATGGACTACATCCCCGACTTCATCGACCGTAAGCAGGGACGTAAGCCGATTGAGTATGATATTCCCGTCATGGAGAAGTATCTGAAGGACACCTACGGTATCACCGTCTATCAGGAGCAGGTGATGCTCCTCTCGCGTCTGCTGGCCGACTTCACCCGTGGTGAGTCCGACGCCCTCCGTAAGGCGATGGGTAAGAAGCTGCGCGACAAGCTGGATCACATGAAGCCTAAGTTCATCTCTGGCGGACAGAAGAATGGTCACGACCCTAAGGTGCTCGAGAAGATCTGGGCCGACTGGGAGAAGTTTGCGTCATACGCCTTCAACAAGTCGCACGCCACCTGTTACTCGTGGGTTGCCTATCAGACAGCCTACCTCAAGGCCAACTATCCGTCGGAGTATATGGCGGCCGTGATGAGCCGAAGCCTCTCGAACATCACCGACATCACCAAGCTGATGGACGAGTGTAAGGCGATGGGCATACAGGTGCTCGGTCCCGACGTCAACGAGAGTAACTTCAAGTTTACCGTCAACTCCCACGGCGATATCCGTTTCGGACTCGGCGCGGTCAAGGGAGTGGGCGAGGGAGCCGTGGCTGCCATCGTCGAGGAGCGCCGCAATGGCGGACTCTACAAGGGAATCTTTGACTTCGTTCAGCGTGTCAACCTCAATGCCTGCAACAAGAAGAATATGGAGAATCTCGCCCTCTCGGGAGGCTTCGACAGCTTCCCCGAACTTCGCCGTGAGCAATACTTCGCGGTGAACGCGCGCGGCGAGAGCTTCCTCGAGACCCTTATGCGCTATGGCAACCGCTTTCAGGCCGATAAGGCTGCAGCTGCCAACACCCTCTTCGGAGGTGACAACGTGGTCGAGATTGCCACACCTGAGATACTCCCTGCCGAACAATGGAACGACCTTGAGCGTTTGAACAAGGAGCGTGACCTGGTCGGCATCTATCTCTCTGCCCATCCGCTGGACAAGTATGCCATAGTGCTGGAGCACGTCTGCAACACCCACATGGTTGAGCTCTCCAACATCGACGCCCTTGTCGGACGCGAGATAACGATGGGCGGAATAGTGACGGGTGTGCGCCGTGGCGTCAGCAAGAACGGAAATCCCTATGGCATAGCCAAGATAGAGGACTACTCAGGCTCAGCCGAACTCCCCTTCTGGGGCAACGACTGGGTGACCTATCAGGGTTACCTCAACGAGGGAACCTTCCTCTTCATCAAGGCGCGCTGTCAGCCACGCCAGTGGAAGAAGGACCAGATAGAGCTGAAGGTGACATCCATCGAACTCCTGCCCGACGTCAACGAGCAGCTGGTCGAGAAACTCACCCTCTCCGTGCCCATCAATTCGCTCGACGACACGCTTGTCACCGAGCTTTCGGCTATAGCCAAGGAGCATCCAGGCAACGTCTCGCTCTACATCAAGGTGTGCGATCCGGACAACAATATGTATGTCGATATGATCTCCCGCGCCATAAAAATAGCGGTAACTAAAGAGTTGATAACATATTTATCCGATAAACCCGAGCTTAGTTTTCGTATAAATTGATATATTTGCAGACTAAACAACAAAGTACTAATATCTAAAGAACAAAAATTATGGCATTTGAATTTACAGACAGCAACTATAAAGAGGTAATTGCGTCAGGAAAACCTGTAGTGGTAGACTTTTGGGCACCGTGGTGCGGACCTTGCAAGATGGTGGCTCCAATCATCGAGGAGCTTGCTCAGGAGTACGAGGGTAAGGTGGTTATCGGTAAGTGTGACGTTGATGACAACGACGACATGGCGTCAGAGTTCGGCATCCGCAACATCCCTACCGTTCTCTTCTTCAAGGATGGAGTACAGGTCGACAAGCAGGTGGGAGCCGTGGCTAAACCTAAGTATGTCGAGAAACTCAACAACATTCTTTAATTTCTTTACAACAGAGTGTCTAACCAACTAAAAAACAGACTAGCTTATGGGACTTGAAGATGATTTCCTCCTTGAGGATGCAGACGATGAGAAGACCATCGAGTTCATCAAAAACTATTTGCCGCAGGACTTGAAGGGCAAGTTCTCCGACGATGAGTTCTACTATTTCCTCGACCTTATCGCCGAGTACTATTCAGAGGATGGCGAGTTCGACGCTAAGCCCGACAAGGATGGCTATGTCAACATCGACCTCAGTAAGGTCGTTGACTACATCGTGAAGGAGGCTAAGCGCGACAACATGGGCGACTATGACCCCGAGGAGATCTTCTTCGTGGTCCAGGGCGAAATGGAGTACGCCGACTCTCTGGGTGAAGAGGAATAAATTAAAATATAAACAGATAGATATAAATGGGATTTTTCAGCTTCTTCTCTAAGGAAAAGAAAGAGACTCTGGACAAGGGACTGTCCAAGACTAAGGAAAGTGTATTTGGCAAGATAGCACGCGCCGTGGCCGGCAAATCGAAGGTCGACGACGAGGTGCTCGACAATCTCGAAGAGGTGCTCATCACCTCCGACGTGGGCGTGGAGACCACACTCAATATCATCAAGCGCATAGAGAAGCGCGTGGCTGCTGACAAATATGTCAATACTCAGGAGCTGAACAATATCCTGCGCGAGGAGATTGCTGCACTGCTCACCGAGAACCATTCTGCCGACGTCGACGACTTCGACACTCCGAAGGGCTCTAAGCCATACGTCATCATGGTCGTGGGTGTCAACGGTGTGGGCAAGACAACTACCATCGGCAAACTCGCCTACCAGTTCAAGAAGGCTGGCAAGAAGGTCTACCTCGGCGCAGCCGACACCTTCCGTGCCGCAGCCGTTGAGCAGCTGGACATCTGGGGCGAACGCGTCGGTGTGCCTGTCATCAAGCAGAAGATGGGCTCAGACCCTGCATCTGTGGCGTATGACACACTCTCCTCAGCCGTGTCAAACGATGCCGACGTTGTCATCATCGACACCGCCGGACGTCTGCACAACAAGGTGGGACTCATGAACGAGCTCACTAAGATCAAGAACGTGATGAAGAAGGTGGTGCCGACAGCCCCCGATGAGGTTCTCCTCGTCCTCGACGGTTCCACAGGCCAGAATGCCTTCGAGCAGGCTAAGCAGTTCACGCTTGCCACCGAGGTGACAGCTATGGCGGTCACCAAGCTCGACGGAACAGCTAAGGGCGGAGTGGTCATCGGTATCTCCGACCAGTTTAAGATTCCCGTTAAGTATATCGGACTTGGCGAGGGCATGGAGGATCTTCAGGTCTTCCGCCGCGACGAGTTCGTCAACTCTCTCTTTGGCGAGGAGGCGAAATAACAGAAGTTTCGGATGACCGCCTGGATGCGCCGTTGGTGCGTCCCGGAGAATAGGCTCATCGAGGACTAAATGTGTAGTGTGAGGTTGATTATAGAGAAGATTTTGTATGAAGAAAAATAAGATAGATATTGTGACGTTGGGATGTTCGAAGAACCTTGTCGACTCCGAGAAGCTTATAGCCCAGCTTGAGGCTGCTGGCTTCGACGTGGCCCACGATGCCGAGAACCCCGATGGCAACATTGCAGTAATTAACACCTGTGGCTTCATTGGCGATGCCAAAGAGGAGTCAATCAACATGATTCTTGAGTTCGCTGAGCGCAAGGAGATGGGAGAGCTGGACCGCCTCTACGTGATGGGCTGCCTCTCAGAGCGCTATCTCAAGGAGCTGGCCGACGAGATTCCTCAGGTCGACAAGTTCTATGGCAAGTTCAACTGGAACGAACTTCTCGCAGAGCTTGGCAAGGAATTCAACCCGAAGCTGTGCGTTGAGCGCCGCCTGACCACACCTCGCCACTACGCCTACCTGAAGATTTCAGAGGGCTGCGACCGCAAGTGCTCCTACTGCGCAATACCTATCATCACCGGTCCCCACCAGTCACGTCCGATGGAGGAAATCATCGACGAGGTGAAGGAGCTGGTCTCTAAAGGAGTTAAGGAGTTCCAGGTTATTGCCCAGGAACTCACCTACTACGGTGTCGATCTCTACAAGCGTCAGGCTATTGCCGAACTTGTGGAGCGCATCTCCGACGTTCCCGGAGTGGAGTGGATTCGCCTTCACTATGCCTATCCGTCCCATTTTCCCGAGGATTTGTTGCGAGTGATGCGTGAGCGTCCTAATGTCTGCAAGTATCTCGACATTGCTTTGCAGCACATCAGCGACAACATGCTCAGTCTGATGCGTCGCCACGTCACCAAGGCCGACACCTATGCCCTCATCGAGAAGATGCGCCGCGAAGTGCCGGGCATCCACCTGCGCACCACCCTTATGGTTGGTCATCCGGGTGAGACCGAGGCTGACTTCGAGGAGCTCAAGGAGTTTGTGCGCCGTGCACGCTTCGACCGCATGGGAGCCTTCGCCTATTCAGAGGAGGAGGGAACCTACGCTGCCGAGCACTACGAGGATTCAATCCCCGACGAGGTGAAGCAGGCTCGTCTTGACGAACTGATGGAGATTCAGCAGGATATATCCACCGAACTCGCTGCCCTTAAGGTTGGTCAGCGCCTCAAGGTCATCATAGACCGCATCGAGGGCGACTATTACATCGGTCGCACCGAGTTCGATTCGCCAGAGGTAGACCCCGAGGTCCTTATCAATCGCGATGGCGGAGAGCTCACTATAGGCGAGTTCTACACCGTTGAGGTGACCGACTCCGACAACTTCGACCTCTTTGGCGTGGTAGTTGATTAGCAGTGGAGGCCGATTGAGCAAGAAAGAGACAACATAAACAATATACCATGAATACGAACGAATTCACGACATATCTAGGAAACATCATCCAGCAGTTGCAGGAGGGTAGAGTGGTGGAGGTTGCCGGCTTCGGCATCCTTCGTGTGGAGAAGCACAACGAGAGTATCTCGGTCGACAGCTCCACTCATCGCCGTATGCTTCTCCCTCCGCGTCTTGTCGTAACCTATACTGATGGTGCCGAGGGCACTCTCACCGATGCTCTCTTCCTTGCCATCCGCTCCGAACTGACAGCTCATGGCGAGGCGGACCTCCCCGGCTTTGGCACCTTCCGTCTTTCTACCGACGGCTTAACTACATTCACTCCTTGTGAGACTCTTCGCCGCTACATCAATCGCCCCTTCGAGCAGTTCGAGGCGGTGCAGCTGAATGATGGCGTGGAGTTTGAGGATACTGAGGAGGTGGAGGTTGCTTCTTCGGCTGCTGGCGTTGTGGAAGAGACTCCTGCTGAAACTTCCTCTCAGACTGCAGGCGTTGTTGAAGAGGCGGCTACTCCGGTCGCTGCTGTCCCGACTGCCGATGTTGTTACAACAGCCAACGCTGTGGTAGAAGCCGCAGAAACGCCAGTTGTCGTTGATGAAGCTTCTGTCGCTGCTGTCCCTGCAGACAACTTTGCAGATACTACTCCGGCAACAACAGCTGCCATTGCGGAAGAAACAGCTACTGAAATATCCACCCAGACTGCTGCCGTTGTGGAAGAGACTCCTGCTGCCACGGTTGTTGCTGAGGCTCCTTCAGTAGAAGCCGTCCCCGCTGATGGCTCTACAGATACTACTCCTACAACTGCAAGTTCTGTGGTTGAGGCCGTTCCTGCAGAAAGCGGCAACGTTGATACTGAGGAAAATCCGGCAGCACCTGTTGATGATCCACTTCAGCGCTTGATAGATCAGGCTGTAGAGGAGAGACAGAACAGAGAAAGAATAGTAGCAGATATATATCGTAGGAAAGAGGAAACGGCGGCAGAGGAGGAGAAGCCGGTGGCACCACAGCCACAGCGTCCACCGAAACGCAAGAAGGGACTCAGTGCACGCACCACACGCCGCATCACCAACACCATCGTTGCCCTCGTCTTCATCTCAATCTTTGCCTGCGGCTACATGGTACTTAAGATGTACTTCCCAGAGATGTTCGACAGCGAAGCTATCAACGATTGGGGAGGAGAGGACCACACAGCCCGCGACTTCCAGCAGATTGTCCTGGCCGACACCATACTTCCGGTACTCCCCGACACAGTTCAGGAGGAAGAGGTCAAGACCGACACCAATCTCATTGACGACTCCGTTGCTCTCACAACCCTTGCAGCCATGGAGGTGCTGAATGGTGGCGATATCCGCCCGACAGCCGTACGCGAGGTCAAAGCCCCCGCTGCATCGCCCGCCAACGAAAGAGCTGCAGCAACGCAGCAGAACAGCTCTGTCGCAACCTCCGCTAACGCTTTAAAGCAGCAATCGGCAGCACAGCAGCAGGCAGCCGCAGCTCAGCAGCAGACGGCCGCAGCAAAGGTAGCAGCAGCTGCCGCAAAGCAGACAGCTACATCAGCCGCTGGCAAGCAGCAGACAGCATCTCAGCAAGCAACGGCAGCAAAGAACGCAGCAGCCGCTAAACCTGCGACATCGCAGTCGGCAGCTCAGCAAACAGCAACTGCCACAAAGCAGTCGCAGACGACAACTGGTGCAGCCGCTAAGTCGTCACAGGCTGCACTCAATGCCCCCGTGCATCCCGATTCAGTAAGCTATAAGGTAGTAGGCACCAAGGCCACCCATGTACTTCAGCCGGGCGAGACACTGACGCGCGTCTCCCTCAAGTACTACGGTACCAAGGATCTCTATCCCTACATTGTGCAGTACAACAAGAAGATACTTGCCAACCCCAACAACGTTCCGGTCGGCACCAGTCTCCTCATCCCCGAGCTGCAGAAGAAGTAAAATCTTCCTGCCCACTGATCATCCGAGACATAAGAAGAGAAAAAAAGAAGAGCGGCACCTTTCGGTGTCGCTCTCTCTCTTTTATTACTTAATCTCGATTTCCTCTTTCATGTCAATCTCCTCACCATTCGTGTCGTAGAACACATACTGGAGAAAAGCTAACTTCTGACTTGGAATAATCTTGATACCCAAACCATACTGCATGCGCCATTTCCACTTCAGAGAGAATACCCCCTGATTGATGTACGCCGCAATATAAGGATGGACGTGCAGCGAGAAGTTCTTAATCTTCAACTTGTTGACCAGATAATCAATCTTGCTCTCCAGCGTATCGGTGAAGAGGATAGACGACTTGATGGTGCCCTTGCCGAAGCAAGTAGGGCATGTCTCAGTCGTATTGACGTCCATAGCCGGACGCACCCTCTGACGCGTAATCTGCATCAGACCGAATTTGCTCAGAGGCAGGATGTTGTGGCGTGCTCTGTCCTTTTGCATGTTAGAGCACATTCTCTCATAGAGTTTCTGCCTGTTTTCCGCCTCATTCATATCGATGAAGTCCACGACAATGATGCCACCCATATCTCTAAGCCTCAATTGTCGTGCCAGCTCGTCGGCAGCTCCGAGGTTTACCTCAAGAGCGTTAGCCTCCTGGCCGTTGGCGTTTTTAGCCCTGTTACCACTGTTGACGTCCACCACGTGGAGCGCCTCCGTATGCTCGATGATAAGATATGCTCCGCTCTTGTAGGAAACGGTCTTTCCGAATGACGACTTAATCTGCTTGGTGATGCCGAAGTTGTCATAGATAGGCAGCTGTCCCTTGTACAGCTTTACGATTCCTGCTCTTTCAGGAGCTATGAGCGTCACATAATCCTTAATTTCGTTGTACACCGCCTCGTTGTTAACATAGATGTTCTCGAACGACGGGTTGAAGAGGTCGCGCAGCAATCCTACGGCACGGCTAGTCTCTTCGTAGATGAGAGTCGGAAATTTAGTGGCTTTCTGGACCTTGACCATAGCGTCTTCCCAGTGCTTCACCAGCACCTTCAGCTCGCCGTCGAGTTCGGCAACCCTCTTACCCTCAGCCACCGTACGTACAATCACTCCGAAGTTCTTCGGTTTGATGCTCATCAGCAACTGTTTCAGTCGGGCACGTTCCTCGCTCGATTTGATCTTCTGAGAGACCGACACCTTATCGTTGAACGGAATCAGCACCAGATAGCGTCCGGCGATTGAGAGTTCCGAGGTCAGGCGCGGGCCCTTGGTCGATATGGGCTCCTTGACAATCTGAACAACGACCTCCTGTCCCACCTTCAGGGTGTTGGCCACGGAGCCCTCCTTATCGATGTCGGGGAGCATCTGAGCCTTAGAGATTGAGGTCATCTTCTTCTTGTCGCTTAAGGTCTGCTTAAGGTATTTTTCAAGAGAATTAAATTGTGGTCCTAAGTCCAAGTAATGAAGAAAAGCGTCCTTCTCGTAGCCCACGTCCACGAAACATGCATTCAGACCCGGCATCAGTTTCTTGACACGTCCCAAATACATATTACCCACGGAGAAAGAGATGTTTCTTCCTTCGCTCTGAAGCTCCACGAGGCTCTTATCTTCGAGCAGCGCTATGGAGACCTCCTTAGGTTGTACGTCAACTACCAGTTCGCTTGTCACTGTTCTCTAAAATTTAGTTTTCATTAAAAATAAATAAAGAACAAACCCGCGCGAGCGCAATCGTTATCTGATGTGCTTCACAAGTTTGTTCCCTATTTTCTGTCCGGTTCAGACTAAAAAATTACTTTTTGCTTTTATGTCTGTTCTTTCTTAGTCTTTTTTTACGCTTATGCGTAGACATTTTATGTCTTTTTTTCTTCTTTCCGCTAGGCATAGCTTCAATACATTTTATGGTTAATACTCTGTTTATTTATTTCTTCACTGCCAGATTGAATGTCTTGGCAGGTTTGAATGCTGGTATATTATGTTCCGGGATGATGATAGTCGTATTCTTAGAGATGTTACGAGCAGTTTTAGTAGCTCTCTTCTTAACGATGAAGCTACCGAATCCGCGGAGGTAGACATTCTCTTCGTTAGCCAATGAAGTTTTTACTGACTCCATGAAAGCCTCGACTGTCTTCAACACTTCAACTTTATCGATGCCTGTGCTCTTTGCAATTTCGTTTACGATATCTGCCTTAGTCATATTCGTATAAAATATATTATTACAAATGTTTTTTGGTTTCGGAGTGCAAATATACTGCATTTCAGCCCATCAAAAAAATATCTCACACAAAAAATATGAAAAAAATTTTGTCGGACAGGGGATTTTCCGGGTGAAATGGCATAATAAAAGCGGTGCGATCCACCAAAGGACCACACCGCTAATTCATGAAAAACACAAAATATTTAAGGTTTAATTCTGTGCGAACAGGATGCCATTCTCAACGAGCTGATGAGCTGCCAGCATACCGTTGGCGTCGAGAGTGACAGTTGTTGTGCGTCCGTTAGGCAGGAAGAGAGTAGCTGTGTCGTCAGAGTTCATCTGGATGAGCTTCTCAGACTCGCCGTTTGCCTGTACGTTCCAAGTGTTGTCGTCACTGTTGTAGATGAGCTGCATAGATGCCTGCTCTCCCTCTTTAGTGATGTTGTATCCATTCTCGAGGGTCTCAACCATATAGTTACCGTTGTTACCCTTTATCTGTTTTACGTCGCCGGCGTTGGCCATCGGGTTTGATCCGCTCCAGAATTCGATGGAGTTGATGACAACGGCGTCAGCGAGGTATGCGATGCCATAGACAGGAACAATGTTGAGCGCAAGGAACACGAGTTCGTTGACGAACTTGTTGCTGACGTTCTGGTTCCATGATGAGAGTCGGTTGAAGAGGCCGAATGAGCCTACACAAGAGCTCAGGAACATGCTGCCGCAAAGTGCATAGACAGCCACGAGCATAAACTTATTTCTTTTCATGATAAAAATAGTTAGTATTGTGATTAATTATCGGGACAAATGTAATACTAAAATTGAACAGACAAAAAGAAATGATAAAAAATATCCAATTTTACCCTATTTTTGTCAAAAAGCGCAGTTGTTCGTTGTATCAATTACTGATGTCGATTGTGGAGTTGATCGCCGACAGTTTACCCCGCTGTCGGCAGCTGGTTGTAGAAGTAGATGGCAAGGAGAATCATCGCCACGCCGATGATGCCGTAGATCCAGCGGGCGGCAGTGATGCCCACGCGTCCCACGATGGAGCGCGCATTGTGGGCCTCGAAAAACCATCGCCAGCCGAAGAGCGAGGCCAGAACGGCCACGCAGCCGGCGATGACAAATATCGACAATATTACGTAGTGGGGAGTCATAGCTTAATGATTCGGCTACCGTCGGGCTGCTCCTCGATGCTTACCTTCACCACGTCTGTCGGCAGAAGCTCCTCGATAAGCTCCGGCCACTCGATGAAGCAGAGGGCGCCGCAGTAGAAATAGTCTTCATATCCCATGTCGTAGACCTCAGCGAGCTTCTTGATGCGGTAGAAGTCGAAGTGGTAGATGAGTTCGCCTGTCTCGTCGGAGCGGTACTCGTTGACGATGGCGAAGGTGGGCGAGGTGATCTGGTCGCTTACGCCCAGCTCCTCACAGAGGGCCTTGATGAAGGTGGTCTTGCCTGACCCCATCTTTCCGTAGAAGGCGAAGACGGTGTTGTCGCCCATCGCCTTGATGAACTCTCGAGCAGCCTCGTGGATGCTCTCTAATGACTCAATTCTTATTTCCATATCTACAGTTTTCTGAATTCAACTAATTTATCTCTTCCGCTTCACCAGTTTGCATACGGCATAGATGATGATTGAGAAGAATATGATTGAGGCTCCCGATGGCACGTTGAGCAGGTAGGAGGTGACCAGGCCTCCCAGACAGCCTGCAAAGCCGATGACGATGGATAGCCATATCATTCGCTTGAAGTTATAGGTGAAGAGGTTGGCAGTCATCTGCGGCACTGTGAGCAGCGAGATGGCCAGCACTATGCCCACCATGCGCAGGCAAGCCACGATGGTCAGGGCGATGAACATCATCAACGTGTACTCGAACGCCACGACGGGCAGACGCTGCGAACGGGCGTACTCGCGGTCGAAGGCGATGTAGATGATTGGGTTGATGAAGAGGCCGAAGAAGAGGATGAGCAGCAACGTGATGACTGTCAGCATGGCTATGTCGGCAGCAGTGATGGTCAGGATGTTGCCGAAGAGGTAGGCCGAGAGGTCGGGCGTGAAGCCAGGCGCCAGGAAGCTGAAGATGATGCCCAGAGCCATGCCAAGCGTCCAGAAGACGGCGATGGCAGAGTCCTCGCGCATGTCGCTGCGCTTGCTGAGCCACTCCACACCGAACGCCGACAGCACAGAGAAGATGGCTGCCGAGAGGATGGGAGAGATGCCTGCAAAGAGACCGAAACCTATGCCGCCGAAGGAGGCATGAGTGATTCCTCCGCTGATGAAGACCAGTCGGCGCGTGACGATGTAGGTGCCTATGATGCCGCAAGCTATGCTTGCCAGCAGGCTACCCAGCAGGGCTCGCTGAAAGAATGTGTATTGTAGCAGTTCCACGGTGTGTCGTTAGTTATATACTTGTTTCTTTTTCGTTAGTTGTTTCCTTGTTGTCTTCGCTCGTCGATGATGAGGAAGAGTTCATCCTTCAGCTCGTCGGGCAGTGCGATGCCTCGCAGCTGCAGGCTTCGTGCCCAGCCTGCCACCTCGTCGTCGCGTGTGGTGTAGAGCACGTCGCGGAACTCCTCGACCTCGGCATCGCTGTAGCTGTCGCCTTCGCGGCCTGCAAAGCGGTCGAGCTCCTCGTCGTCGTAGTATTCAATCTGCTTGCTGACGGCTGCCAGCAGGCTCTCCTTCTCGCACACCTCGTGCTGTCCGCAACACTCGGCGTCGGGCTCCTTCACCTCGGGAAAGCTCTCCATCTCGCCTCGCTCAATCTTGCGATTGATGCTTCTCTCGCGCATGTATCCGGCAGCGAGTGCTATCAGGGCGACAATCAGCAGACTAATGATCAGTATCCACATATCTTACTCCTTTTCGTCTATTTGGAATCCCGCCTGCTTCATCTCTCTCCAGAAGGTGGGGTAGGACTTCGTCACCACGTGGGGATTGGCTATCTCCATCGTCGGGAAGAGGAGCGACGCAGGCGCAAATGCCATTGCCATGCGGTGGTCCTCGTAGGTCTGGATGACGGGCGTAGCCTCCGGTTCGGTGCGTTCGCCGTTCCAGAACATCACGCTGTCGTCGGCATCACCAATCGTGTAGCCCAGTTTGCTCATCTCCTTCTCCAGAGCGCTGATGCGGTCGGTCTCCTTGATGCGGAGGCTCTGCAGTCCGGTGAAGCGGAACTTGACGCCCATCAGTGCGCAGGTCACCACGAATGTCTGTGCCAGGTCGGGAATCTCCACGAAGTCGGCTTCGAGCACCTCGGGTCTCTCGCCGCTCTTGCGGAGCACGGTCTGACCATTCTCGAAGCTGGTCTCCACGCCCAGTCGGGCAAAGAGTTCGCCACCCTTGCGGTCGCCCTGGTAGCTCTTGTCGAAGAGTCCGCCCAGACGAATCTCAGCCTTCGGTGCGAGGGCCACTGTCTGGTACCAGTATGATGCAGCGCTCCAGTCGTTCTCCACGGTGAAGCGGGTCTCCGGGTCGTAGGGCTGTGGCTCAACGCTGATCACGTTCTCAGCCACCCATTCAGCCTTTCCGCCGAAGTCGCGCATCAGTTGCAGTGTCAGGTTGATGTAGGGGCGGGATACGATGTTGCCGGTCAGCGTCAGGCGCAGGCCATTCTTCAGAGTCGGTCCCACCATAAGGAGTGCGGAGATATATTGTGAACTTACGTCGCCCTTCAGGCTCACCTCGTTGCCGCTAAGCTCCGTGCCGCGGATGCGCAGTGGCGGGAAGCCCTCGTTCTCGGTGTATTCGATGTCGGCACCCAGCTGACGCAGTGCGTCGACAAGAATCTTTATTGGGCGATGGCGCATGCGTTCGGTGCCCGTCAGGATGTGGCTTTCGCCCTTTCGTGTGGCAAGGTAGGCGGTAAGGAATCGCATGGCGGTTCCGGCAGCCATGATGTCAATCGTCTCGCTGTTCTCGGTCAGTGCGCGCACCATGACGCGTGTGTCGTCGCAGTCGGAGAGGTTTTCGGGCACATGTTTTCCCCCTGCGAGTGCATGCAGGATGAGTGCTCTGTTGCTGATGCTCTTTGATGCCGGCAGCTGGATTGTTGCTGCCACCTCTTTGGGGGCTGTGAGTTTATATTGCATGGTTTCTATTTCTGTAATTGTTCAATTAGTCGCAAAAATAGAAAATCTCGCAGGAAAATGAAACACTCTTCTATGGATTTTTAATCCGTGCCGCCGATTTATGCAGCTCCCGGATTCGTCCCGCTCCCCGATTCGTGCAGCTAGGCGGACTCTATTCCGCAAAGAGGTCTTGTGCCACGAGGCCGGCAAGCATGAAGCCGAAGATGGCTGTGGTGTGGGCCATCGTTCCGTTGATCTGCGCTTTCGATGAGCACCACTCGTGGTTCACGAGATTTGGGTCGCCCGGACCCACCTGAGCCTTCGGACAGAGGCAGGCCGATGTGCCGCATGAGTGGTTCTCGCCACGGTTCTCCATCACCTCAGGGCTGTAGACACAGAGGAACTTGCGGCGCGGGAACTCCTTGGCGCGCTTGAACTTGTTGCGCAGGGCGCGGGCCAGCGGACATCCCTGCACCTTCCAGAACTCCGCTACGGAGATCTTGGTGGGGTCCATCTTGAGGGCTGCACCCATTGATGAGTAGAACTTGCAGTGGGCTGCTGTGGCGCGCTTGATCAGCAGAGCCTTATTCTCCAGACTGTCAATGGCGTCGATGACGTAGTCGTAGTCGTCGAGGTTGAACGAGTCGGCAGTCTCGGCTGAATAGATCTTCTGCAGGGCAATGATGTCCACCTTCGGATTGATTGAGAGGAGGCGCTCCTTCAGGGCGTCGACCTTCACCATACCCACAGTCTTCATGGTAGCCATGAGCTGGCGGTTGACGTTGGTGATGCAGACACGGTCCGAGTCGACGAGTGTGAGATGCCCGATACCGCTGCGCACGAGGCTTTCGGCGCACCAGCTTCCTACGCCGCCAACACCGAAGATGATGACGCGTGTCTCCTTGGCTTTCGCCATACTGTCGTTACCGACGAGCAACTCTGCACGTCTGAAGATTCCCTGTTCTATTCCCATTCTAGTAAGTCTCTTATTTCAGGGCGCAAAGATAGCTAAAAATCTTTACTTCTCCGAATCCTTTATCTTCTTCTCCATTCTCTTCAGGCGTATCTTGTTCCAGAAGAAGAGCTCGTTCCACTTGCTGAAATCCTTCTTGAACATGATGCCGACGCCCTGAGTGGTCAGGTTCGTCTTGGTGTAGTAGCGGTCGTTGGTCTCATTGTAGGCCTTCAGTCGGATGTCGCCCGAGCGGCTGAGCAGCCATTCCGCCTCAAAGTCGCCCACGAAGTTGGTGTTCGCCATCGGGTTGTCGCGATAGCCGAAGTTGCCGTTCACCAGCAGGCGGTTGTTGAGCAGCTGGCCTGATAGGATACCCTCGACCTCCATGTCGGTCCATCCCTTTTCGCCCGTGCTGAGGTTGGTGCCGATGTTCCAGTTGTTGTTGTCGACCACGTGCGACAGGATGTTGTTCAGCTGTCCGGAGAGGGTGGACGAGAGTACAGACGACATCATGTCGGACTGCTGAGTGCCCACGTTGCTCTCGGTGTAGAACTTACCGATACCCAGCAGGTAGAGCATCTGCATGTTCATCTGCTCGTCGGTGCTGATGTAGTTGCGCACCAGTGCCTGCACCTCGTCGCGTTCGTTCGGCAGCTCTATGCTCATGCTGATTGTCGGGTGTTGCAGGATGCCCGTCAGGTTCATGATACAGTTCACCTTGACGTTAGGCTGCTGGACTATCGTCGAGGCGTCGGGGATGAGGTCGTTGAGCGAAGCCGACGGCACGGTGTATGATGCCTGGATGTCGAGGTTGGCGTCCGTCGGCACACCGTTGAAGGCAATTGAGCCCGACTTGATGTTGAACTCCTTGCGGATCACCTCCTGGAGGCTGAACTTGTAGACTCCCTGCTGTATGTTATAGTTGCCGAACATCTTGAAGTCGCCCTTGTTGTAGAACTCCGCCTTGATGTTTCCGTAGCCCTTTCCGCTGATGTAGTCGCCCGCTATCGGGTCCATCACAATCTTCATCTGAGCCTCTGGTGTGGCGTCGATGAGGAGGTTGAGGTGGATGTCGGCTGTCGACTCGTCCTCCTCCTCAGCTTCGTGTGCACGCAGCGCCGCCATGTCGCTGAAGAAGCCGCCGGTGAGCAGCGTGTCGCGACGGTTGACAGGCGTCTTGTCGTGGAAGGTGATGAACTGAGTGTCGGTGGCCTGCATGGCGGCAGCAGTGTTGTAGACGAACGTAGTGTTCTTGTTGGTGCTGACTGCCACGTTGGCTGTCAGTCCGTCGTTGGCATTACCCTGCAGGAGGGCGTTGCCGGTGGCGTAGACTGTGCCGTGGAATGGGAAGTCGACCGACTCATGAGTGTTCATTATCATCATGTTGTCCATGTTGATGTTGAGCAGGTAGCGTATATCCTTAAAGTGGTTGTAGCGCAGGTTACCGTTGAGCACACCCTTGCCGCGCTTCACGGCGTCGGTCATGTGCATGTTGACGAAGTCCATGCCCTCGGGAATCATGCGCAGGGAGTCCTGTACGTAGAACGAGGTGCCCAGCACGTCCAGCTTCACCTTGGCGTTGGCCATGACGGAGCCGTCGAGCGTCAGCGCCTTAAACTTGCCGAAGAAGTGGACGTCGCCAGTGACGTCGCCCTTCAGCTCCTGCACTATTCCTTCAATATATCTGTTGATGAACTGCAGGTTCAGGCGGTCGCCGTGGATGTTGAGGTCGAGTGCGCTGGTCGGCTTGATGGGGTATAGGAATCCCTTGACAGTGCTCTTTCCGCCCGTCTTCCCGTCGATGCGTGCATCCAGATAGATGCCCTTGTCCTCGTTGTGCCATGTTCCGTCGATGTCCAGGTCGCCCATCAGCGCCCCGTTCAGGCAGAAGTTCTTCACGTTGAGGTGGGTGGTGAGCTTTGGCTCCACCGAGAGATTCGAGGCGTAGACACGTCCGGTGGCATCGCCGGCGAAGTAGACGTCGTCGGTGACGTCGGCAATGTCGAACACGTAGCCCAGGTTGATCTCCTTAAGGTCCACGGTGAGTGTGTCCGCAGGGTCCTTGGATACGCGTCCGTTGACCATCAGGTAGCGGTCGTTGTTGTTGAAGAGGAAGTGGTTGACCTCCACGTCCCCGCCGTTGATGACCACCTGCGACTTGTGTACCTGCCACAGTGTATCGTTCAGTATGATGTCTGTCGGCTGGATGTCGACCACTGTCTTCATCCCGCTCTTCTCGCCCGCCTGCTCCTTGAAGAAGCTAGCCACGGCAGCCAGTTTGCCGCTATATGTGGTCTGGGCGCTGTTACCCCAGTTGAGCGTAGCGCTTACCTTGTCGTCGGCAGCCACTGCCTCGAGGGCCACGTTGACGTCGTCGTCCCTCTGTCGTTCGGTGAATCGTGCCTTGCAGGTGAGGCTCTCGCGGTCGTTGTAGGCTCTCACCATGGCCGACTCCAGAATCTTCTCGCCATAGCGCAGGCGGGGGAAGTAGCCCTCAACGCCCAGATGTCCGCTCCGCTCGTTGACGAATCCCTTCAGCGTCGACGGCATATATATATGTATAGGAATGTCGAGCATGTCTGAGAAGATGTTGGTGTTGTAGACATATATGTCGAAGTTGAGGTCGTTGTCGCCCTTCGCACCGCTCTTGACGGGCGATACGAACGAGGGGATGTAGGCGCTCAGGATGTTCATGATGCTGGCTGGCAGGGTGCTGTAGCGGAAGTTACCGGTGAAGTCCGCCTTCATGAATGGAGCCCTCAGCGCCACGCTGTTGCCGCCGTTCTCCTTGGCAGCCGCAATGTGGAGGTTCTCCATCGTGTAGCTCTTTTCGGGCGAGCTGAAGGCGAGGTTGTCGATGTCGATGGTTCCCACCATGTTGTCGATGGAGTTGCCGGTGAAGTCGGCGTTCACCCTTACCGAGAACATCGCCTCCTCATACTTGTCGGTGAGCTTCAGTCGGTTGGGGTAGAGGCTGTCCACGGTCGCGGTGAAGTTGAATGTCGGTATCTTTTCAGCCGTGTTGATCTCGCCGATAAGCTCCACGGAACCATTCTGGTCGTCGAGGCTTACGGCACCGTTGAAGCCTCCGTTGCGATATTCGCCGTCCAGGTTGATGTTCTCGTAGCTGTAGCCGTTGTAGTCGAAGTTGCTGATGACTCCCTCCATCTGTATGTCGGGTCGCTGTCCGTCGCGGTGTCTGCCGTCAACGTTCAGGTTGAAGGCTATGTTGCCCAGCTTGTCGTTGGCCAGGAGTTTGCCCAGCTCGATGCCCTGGCTCTCTATCGAGCCGACGTAGGCAAAGAGTCCGCGCTCCTTGTCGGAGGTGAGCTTGATGTCGGTCTTCACGTCGCCGCGGTCGGTGGTCAGTGCACCTCGTGCGGTGAGGTTGTTGAATCCTCCCGTCACCTCGCCGCTGAAGGCAGCATTGCCCAGGTTGACCAGCACCGAGGTAGAGTCGTTCGCCTCACCCAGGTTGCGCGACAGCTGTTGCAGTCCGCGGTGATTGATGGATAGCCTCTCCAGTCGGCCGTCGATGTATGTCTCGCTGGCGTTGGTGATGTTGTCCAGTGTGCCCGATGCGAGCAGTGCCAGCTCGTCGCTGCTGCCTATGTTGACCGAGTTTATGTTCAGGTGGTTCAGTGTTCCGTCTATGTCTATGGCCAGGCTGAGCGGCTGTTCGAAGTCCTTCAGCACCGGTATGAGCGGGGAGAGGTCGCTCAGCGCGATATGCGACGGCGCACTCTTCACGCGGAAGCGGACCTGGTCGGCAAAGTGGTCGAAGGCGCCTAGGCTGTCGTAGTCCAGCGTCAGCTGCTCCATGGCGATGTTGCTTCCGCTCAGTCCGATGGCGAAGTTCTCAATCTCCGCATGTCGTTCGTTGGCTGTAAGCTTCAGTGTCAGCCTCTTCAGAGCCAGTCCCGAGCACGCCTCCTCCACGCTCATTCGCTTGATTGATGCGTTGATTGAGTCGCTCTGCAGGGCTTTGAGCGATATGTTGGCAATGATGTTCTGCAGGTGGATGTGGTTAGTGTTGAGCTTGCCCGGCGTCTCCTGCTCCGAAAGAACGTCGTAGCTGACGTGTCCGCGTCGGATCAGGATGGAGTTGATGCGCAGGTTCAGGTCGCTCTTCTCCTTGTTCTCCTCCTTCGAGGCAAACTTGTCGATGATGAACTGGAAGTTGGCTGCAGCCTCGGGGCTCTCCTTGCTGAGGTTGGCGTTGAATCCGAAGAGCTGCACACTGCTGATGCTTATCTTCCCCTTGAAGAGAGGCAGGATGTTCATCTTGGCGGAGAGTCGGCGCACTCGCAGCAGCTCCTTGCCGCTGAGGTCGTCGACGTGCATGTCGTCAATGATTACTCGGTTCAGCAGACCCATATCTATACGACCGATAGTGACCTCGGTCTCGAGCAGATGAGAGAGCTCGGTAGAGACAAACGAGGCCATGTGCCGCTGAATAAACGGGATGTTCAGCAGCATGGTGATACCGACGTAGAGACCCAGCACGACGCCGACCAATCTTCGTGCAAATTTCTTTAGCTTCTTGATAGCGCTATTGACTTTTAAATTTCAGTCAACAAAAATAGGGAATTGTTCATTATGAATAATACATTTATCACTACTTTTGCATGCGAAAAACTGGAAAAAGATATGAGTGTAGTAATACTTGGAATAGAATCTTCATGCGATGACACCTCCGCAGCGGTGATAAAAGATGGCATTTTGCTCTCCAATGTGGTGGCCAGTCAGGCTGTGCATGAGGCATATGGAGGTGTGGTGCCCGAGCTGGCATCGCGTGCTCATCAGCAGAACATCGTGCCCGTGGTCCACGAGGCACTGAAGCGTGCGGGAGTGACAAAGGAGGAGCTGAGCGCCGTGGCGTTTACCCGCGGACCGGGCTTGATGGGCTCCCTGCTTGTCGGCGTCTCCTTCGCAAAGGGATTTGCGCGTGCGCTGGGCATACCTATGGTCGACGTGAACCATCTCAACGGTCACGTGCTTGCCCACTTCATCAAGGCTGAGGGCGAGCCCGACAACAGTCCTAAGTTCCCCTTCCTCTGCCTTCTCGTTTCGGGTGGCAACTCGCAGATCATTCTGGTGCGTGCCTACAACGATATGGAGATTCTCGGTCAGACCATCGACGACGCTGCCGGTGAGGCCATCGACAAGTGCTCCAAGGTGATGGGGCTCGGCTATCCGGGCGGACCAATCATCGACAAGCTGGCTCGCCAGGGCAATCCTAAGGCCTACACATTCAGCAAGCCGCATATCCCCGGACTGGACTATAGCTTCAGCGGCCTGAAGACATCCTTCCTCTATTCGCTGCGCGACTGGACAAAGGAGGATCCCGACTTCATCGAGCACCACAA
This sequence comes from uncultured Bacteroides sp., assembly GCA_964554075.1. Taxonomy (GTDB): domain Bacteria; phylum Bacteroidota; class Bacteroidia; order Bacteroidales; family Bacteroidaceae; genus Bacteroides. The sequence goes on along the minus strand of CAZKNB010000002.1, from coordinate 2,440 downwards.
GGAGGACTTGGCGGCATCGCTCGAGGCTACCGTGGTAGATATCCTGATGGATAAGCTGCGCAAGGCGGCAAAACAGTATAATATTAAAGATGTGGCTGTCGCAGGCGGCGTCTCTGCCAACAACGGTCTTCGCAATGCTTTCCACGACCATGCGCGTCGCTATGGCTGGAATGTCTATATCCCGAAGTTCGGCTATACGACCGACAATGCAGCAATGATTGCCATGACGGGTTACTTCAAGTTCCTGGACAAGCAGTTCTGTCCGATGGAGCTGCCGGCATACTCTAGATGTGAAGTAGAAAGTAGGAAGTAGAAAGTAG
>CAZKNB010000002.1:0-2020 GCA_964554075.1 uncultured Bacteroides sp. | reverse complement strand
GGACAAGTCGTCGACACCAATTCAGCATGGATTGGACGTGAACTAAATAAAATAGGAGTAGAGATCATGCGCATAGTCTCTGTGCGCGACCTCAAAGAGGAGATTATCGGTGCTGTCGACACCGCCATGCATCGCGCCGACGTGGTGCTTATGACCGGCGGACTCGGCCCCACCAAGGACGACATCACCAAGCAGACACTCTGCGAATACTTCCACACGAAGCTCGTCTTCAGCGAGGAGGTCTATCGCAATGTGGAGCGACTGCTGAAGGGACGTGTTGCTATGAACCGTCTCAACCGCGATCAGGCACTTGTGCCCGAGGCGTGCACCGTCATCAACAACCGCGTCGGAACGGCATCAGTAAGTTGGTTTGAACGCGACGGCAAGGTGCTCGTCTCCATGCCCGGCGTTCCGCAGGAGATGAAGACCATCATGAGCGAGGAGATCATCCCCCGACTCAAGGGAATGTTCGTCAGCGACCTCATTCTCCATCGCACCTTCCTCGTGCGCAACTATGCCGAATCAATCCTTGCAGAGCACCTCTCCGACTGGGAGGAGCGACTGCCTGCCAGCATCAAGCTCGCCTATCTCCCGAAGATGGGAATCATCCGCTTGCGACTCACTGCGCGCGGCCATCAGGGCGAACACCTCGAAGAGACTCTCGAGGCAGAGTGCGCGAAGCTGAAGGCGCTGCTGGGCAATGACATAATGGACGACGGCGACCGTCCCCTCGAGGAGGTTGTCGGCGAACTCCTGCGCCGCAAAGGCCTTACAGTCTCTACAGCCGAGAGCTGCACGGGCGGAGGCATCGCGGCCCGCATCACGTCGATTCCCGGCGCTTCCGACTACTTCAAAGGTTCCGTAGTGGCCTACGCCAACGAGGTGAAGATGGGAGTCCTCGGAGTCAGCGAAGAGACGCTCAAGGCGCACGGTGCAGTCAGCGAGGAGACCGTACGCGAGATGGTTGCCGGAGTGAAGCGAGTGATGCAGACCGACTGCGCCATCGCAACGTCAGGCATAGCCGGACCCGGCGGCGGAACACCCGACAAACCCGTCGGTACAATATGGATTGCAGTGGCTGCCGGTGACAAGATTTTTGCCATGAAGCAGTTCAGCGACCGTGGGCGTGAGATGAATGTTGAAAGAGCCGGAAATAACGCACTCTTGCAGCTTATAGCTCTTATAGAATCCTAAAAAAGAGGTCGCAAAGTGAAAATACTTCGTGATTTATTTGCTTAATTACGACAAAAGTACTTACTTTGCGCTCTGTTTGAAATACCGTACTGATTAAACTATAAAAATAAGATAGAAATGTCGAGAATTTGTCAAATTACCGGAAAGAAAGCCATGATTGGCAACAATGTTTCACACTCAAAGAGAAGAACAAAGAGAACCTTTGATTTGAACTTGTTTACTAAGAAGTTCTACTATGTAGAGCAGGATTGCTGGATTAGCCTGAGCCTCTGCGCAGCTGGTCTTCGCATTATTAATAAGAAAGGTTTGGACGCTGCGTTGTGCGACGCGGTAGCCAAAGGTTATTGTGATTGGAAAAGCATCAAAGTAATTGGCTAATAAAGTAGAGGAGAGAGAGCATTATGGCAAAGAAAGCAAAAGGCAATAGAGTGCAGGTGATTCTGGAGTGTACAGAACACAAAGACAGTGGTATGCCGGGAACATCACGCTATATCACTACTAAGAACAGAAAGAACACTACTGAGAGACTTGAGTTGAAGAAGTACAACCCAATCTTGAAGAGAGTTACAGTACATAAGGAAATTAAATAATAAAAGATAACTAACCTATGGCAAAGAAAACAGTAGCAAGTTTGCAGGACGGAAACAAAGAAGGACGTTCTTACACAAAGGTTATCAAAATGGTTAAGTCTCCGAAGACTGGTGCTTACGTTTTTGATGAGCAGATGGTTCCTAACGAGAAAGTTCAGGACTTCTTCAAGAAATAAATTCCGATTGTCGCGCCCATCGTGGCGCTTCAGAGAATATTCCACATACAAATCCCTCGA
>CAZKNB010000001.1:0-40698 GCA_964554075.1 uncultured Bacteroides sp. | reverse complement strand
AGTGCGTCTGAAAGGTGCATAATCAGTTGGTTTTAGTTTTGACGTCAGATGTTTTCCTCCTCTTATGCCAGTGGGTATGGTCGGGCTCCCGGCTGTCGAACTTATAGAGCGGAAGCAGGAATATCCACGTCACCAGGCAGAAGGGGGCGGTGAAGGTTGGCAGTCCGTAGGGCAGCATCAAGCCATTCATTCCCGCCTGCACGAAGAGTGTGACGGTGATGCCAAGCAGCGTCCAAAGCATGGTGCGCAGGTTGTGACGGTAGAACGTAGCTCCCAGCGCTATGGCTGTCAGCACGGGACTGAAACCGTAGAGTCCATGGGCAACATCGGAGAGCGGTGCGCCGTAGAGCAGCGCAAGCAGCAGGGAGAGTGCCGATCCGATGAGTGCCCACAGGGCGGCACGCATACTGCTCACCGCCAGGGCGATGAGGAAGATGAAGCCCGTGATGGCGGAATCGATGAGGAAGACCTGCGCGATGCCCTTGAAGAGGGCAACGACGAAGAGCACCGGAGTGAAGGCGTGCAGGTGATGGTGGACCACAACCAGCTCGGGATTGGAGAGGTCGTCGGGCGGCATGGCCCACAGCATGCGTGCTGCAAGCATGAAGAGCCACGTGGTGAAGACGAAGGGGAAGGTGAGCGAGTTGACCTTGAAGGGCGCCAGAAGGCGGTTCATGCCCGTGCGCACCCAGACGGTGAGCATGGAGCAGACAATCAGTGCCACCCACATCAATGGCGTTGAGGAGAGGAAGGTGGGGAAGGCACAGCCTACAAGTATGCCGTTGAAGCCCCATAGTCCGGCGTCGCCCTCATCAATGGGTAAACGAAGCAAACACCCGGTGATGGTGGAGACGACAAGTCCGACCAGTGCTCCGATGAAGACCTGGTGGGTGCCTGTCGAGACAGCACCCCAAAGGATGCCGGCGAGGAAGAGCAGTCCCGTCAGTACGCTGTTCTGGAACATGACCTGACCGGCACCGCGCATCATGGCGTAGGTTGCCGCCCACACTCCTCTCCTGTTTTTATCATTATCAATTTTATATTCCATAATTAAACTATTGAACCATGCGGCATTATGGCGGTCGCTATACATAGCGACCCTACATTTGGCCTATGGGGATATTGAAAATTCATTAGATATTCACTGGTTTGTGAGGATATTCCAATCTATTTCACCTCCAAACAAACTCCTCGGGGAGGGGGACGCCTTTGACCGTCTGCCGGACCTGCGAACAGACGTGGCGGACGAACATCTTGGCAGTCTGGCTGCTGTCGGCAAGCAACTTCACCTGAAGACCGGCGCCGAAGGGAAGGTGCGACACACCAACCGCCACCGAACGATTTCGCCCCGGAAGACTGCGGAGGCGACGATAGAGAGCGTCGACGGCGGCCTCGGGCAGCATCACCACAACGTTGGCGAAGACATCGTAGCCATCCATCTCACCCATCACACGCGGGCTATGGAGCTCCGGCCGCACCACATACTTCTCACGGAAGAGCCTCACGCCGTCGGGGCGTTCACCCGTCGTCGCCACCGAAAGAAGATCGTAGGCAAACATCTCACCCTCGCCATAGTGGCGGCGTCCCGAGAGATAGATCTCGGAGTAGACCAGAGTGGCTGTAGGAGCCACGGTGAGGAGAGTGTCGGAAACGTAGCGCGCATGAGCACAGGGAATGGTAGGCTCAGGCAGATACTCCAGATAGGCACCCTCGTCGAGAGAGATATGCTGGGCAAGAGCCGAATAGTTGTAGCGCATGGAGGCAATCTTGGTGGCAGCACCCGTAGAGATATGCGCAAATGCATTGCGCCCCACGCTTATCTCCTGGCGGTAGCGGTCGCCGTCGACATTGGGACCACCCGAAGAGAGGATATAGACGCAAGGCATCCCGGGGATGTTTTCATCGAAATAGAGCGCCTGCTGAACAATGATAGGCACACGCCTCTCCAGCTCGCTGAGCACCGATTCGCCACGAGCGTCGAGCGAGAAGTGCATGCGCAGATAGCCCGACTTGCCAGGCGCCCCGACATGCATCGCACGCGGCTGATCGAGGAAGGGGCGAAGCTCAGGCAGAGGCGAGAAGTCGGGCATGAGGTAATCCATCCGTTTCATGGCCACTAGTCACAGCTACATTGAGAGTCGAAGAGCGCCATATCCATCACCATGTCGACAAGCTCCTCGATGCCCTCGCCCGTCATGCAGTTGGTGAAGATGAATGGTTTGCCACGACGCATGAACTCCGAGTCGCGCCGCATCACCTCAAGACTGGCGTGGACGTAGGGAGCGAGGTCGGTCTTGTTTATCACCAGGATGTCCGACTGCGATATGCCGGGTCCATCCTTACGCGGAATCTTGTCGCCCGCGGCAACGTCGATCACATAGATGAAGAAGTCGACGAGGGCGGGACTGAAGGTGAGCGTCAGGTTGTCGCCACCCGACTCGATGAGCAGCACGTCGCTGTCGGGGAAGCGCGCCTCCATCTCCTCGACCGCCGCGATGTTCATCGAAGGATCTTCGCGCACGGCAGTATGGGGACAGGCCCCCGTCTCCACGCCCACTATGTGGTCCTCGAGCAGGATGCCCTTGAGGGTGCGGCGCACATGCTTGGCATCCTCGGTGGTAACGATGTCATTGGTAATGATGAGCACCTTCAGTCCGCGGTGCAGGAGGCGCGGAGTGATGGCCTCGATGATGGCAGTCTTGCCCGAGCCTACGGGGCCGCCAATTCCTATTCTGCAAGTCTCTTTTCTAAATGTCATAATCTAAGGGAAGTTAATTCATAAACATACGCTGACTGCCCACCTCGTGGAGCGACGCGAGTATATCGAGTTCGGGAGTGAAACAATTCATGTCGCTTATCGAGAGCGACGCCACATCCTTGTAGCGGCTCATGGCCTCGGCGACGACGTCGTGGAGGATGAGCTGAGTGTCGTAGTGGGAGACCTTGACGCAACGCAGGGCGGCATTGAGCGGGAGGCTCGCCACGCCATAGATGTGCGAGGCGAAGAGCATGCGCTGACTGAGTCCCATGGCGTGGGCCACGAGGGCGAGTGCCACGGGATGGCTTCCCGGTGTAGTGCCGCTGCGGATGTCGGAGTTCCAGCGCTCCACCATCTCACATCCGGTGAGCAGGGCGCCAAGCTCCGCCATGCGACGTCCCATGCGGCAGAGCATGCGGCGACTCTCCTCGCCCATGCGATACATCATGACGACGTGGTCGGCATAGAGCACACCCTCGTAGTCGCCCTCCGAAGCGGCACGGAACGCCGACATGGCAGCGACGGCATCGGCGGTGAGCGACTGGTGGACTACAGCCTGGACATAGAGTCGAAGCGAGTCGGCATCGACTACGAGACGCTCGGCAGCTGCCGTCTCCAGCGCTGCCGAGAAGGAGAATGTACCTATCGGCAGAGCGGAGTCGGAGAGCTGAATGAGGCGAGCATAGGCAGATTGTTCATCTCTTGCTAGGGGCCTTTTCATATATCTGATCTGTGTTTGTGGTCCTCTTTTGGTTCGTCGTGGGCGGAGAAGAGCATGCGCATCTCATGGGGCGAAAGGTAGGGAATGACCTCCATGCCATTCACGAAGCTGTAGTTCACCCCCTCGATGTGGTGGGTCTCCATCACGCTCTGCATCACCTTGCGGTCGGCAACGAGTGGCACGTAGACCATGTTGTCCTTGACCACCGCCGGCCAATGCTGATTGCCGAGGGCGTGACCAAGTTCGACAGCCGTGCGCATCAGTGCCTTATGGTCGGAGGCGAGAGCCTGGTCCATGTTGATGGCAAGCACCTGGGTCATCTCGACCGACACCACCACGGAGACTCCCTCATGGGGCGAATAGTCTATTATGTCGCCATCGGTGAGATGCTCGCCGCGGCGGAGCGAGATGCGGTACATGCGTCCGCTCTCGCCAGCCACAAGCATGCGGCTCTTCTGAGCCATCCAGCGGTCTAGTCTGATGTGATCTTGTTCGGTCTGTTCCACTCGGCGCTTCCATTCGGCAGAGCGCCACATATTTCCAATTATCTCTGTATATATCTTCATCTTCAGACGTATTAATTTGATACGAAGTTCTGCATCAGCCGAACCAGTAGAGCTGTCCCAGCGGGAAGCGCTCGGCGGGCTTGACGTATGCATGGGTGCCGTCGACCATCACCTCGAATGTCTCGGGATTGACCTCTATGCGCGGTGTACAGCTATTGTGGAGCATGTCGCGCTTGGTGATCTGACGAGTGCGGCGCACGGGATAGACCTTTCGCTGGAGGGAGAGGCGCGACTTGATGTCGAGCTCACACGCCATGCGCGATACGAAGGAGATGCAGGTGTGGGGCAACGCCGTGCCGTAGGCGCCGAACATCGGGCGATAGTAGCAGGGTTGCGGCGTGGGGAGCGAAGCGTTGGGGTCGCCCATATTGGCCCAACTGATGATGCCGCCCTTGATGACCATCTTTGGCTTGGCAGCGAAGAACTCCGGCTCCCAGAGCACGAGGTCCGCCATCTTTCCCCTCTCCACCGTACCGAGAACGTCCGACACGCCGAAGGTGATGGCGGGATTGATGGTCACCTTGGCGATGTAGCGCATCACGCGATAGTTGTCGTTGTCGAAGGAGTCCTCGGCAAGCTTGCCGCGCGAATCCTTCATATAGGATGCCATCTGGAAGGTGCGCATGAAGGACTCTCCCACTCTTCCCATCGCCTGCGAGTCGGAGGAGATCATGGAGAGCACACCGAGGTCGTGGAGCACATTCTCTGCCGCCTGCGTCTCGGGGCGCACGCGACTCTCGGCAAAGGATACGTCGGAGGGAATCTTCGGGTTGAGATTGTGGCAAACCATAATCATGTCAAAGAGTTCAGCCTGCGAGTTGATGCCGAAGGGGATTGTGGGGTTTGTGGACGAGGGAAGCACATTGCTCATAGATGCCACCTTGAGGAGGTCGGGAGCGTGACCGCCACCTGCGCCCTCGGTGTGGTAGGTATGGATGGTGCGTCCGTCGATGGCTGCGAGAGTATCCTCCACGTAGCCCGCCTCGTTGAGCGTATCGGTATGGATGGCAACCTGCACATCGTGGCGGTCGGCCACAGCCATGGCGGCGCGGATGGCCTGCGGTGTGGAGCCCCAGTCCTCATGGATCTTGAAGCCACAGACGCCGGCAGCCACCTGCTCCTCGAGCGAATAGTCCACGGAGCAGTTGCCCTTGCCCAGGAAGCCCACGTTGACGGGGAGCGACTCGGCAGCCTGCAACATGCGGTCCATGTTCCACGGTCCGGAGGTTATCGTAGTGCCATTGGTGCCGTCGGTAGGTCCCACGCCACCGCCGATGAGAGTGGTGATGCCGTTGCTCAGTGCATGGTAGGCCTGTTGCGGCGAGATGAAGTGGACATGTCCGTCGATGGCGGCAGCGGTGAGGATGAGATGTTCGCCCGAGATGGCATCGGTGGCAGCGCCGATGACGAGATTCGGGTCCACCCCATCCATAATATTGGGATTGCCCGCCTTGCCCACTCCGGCAATGCGTCCATCCTTGATGCCCACGTCAGCCTTCACCACGCCAAGACGTGCATCGATAATCGTCACGTTGGTGATGACGAGGTCCAGTGCCCCCTCCTTTGAGGTGACGCTGTTGGCGAGTCCCATGCCGTCGCGTATGGTCTTTCCGCCGCCATAGACCGACTCGTCGCCATAGGTGCGCAGGTCGCGTTCAATCTCTACATAAAGGTTAGTGTCGCCTAGTCTTATCTTGTCCCCGATTGTGGGTCCGAACAGATTGTTGTATTCTTGTCTTGATATTGTTGTCATAATCCCTCCTTTTTACTTTTTCTTTGTTTCACACTTGCAGCCCTCCGGTTCACAGTCGCAGCTCTTTCCACCGTCGCCCGGCTTCTCATCGCAGTTGCAGCCATTGTCATCGCAGTTGCAGCCGTCGGTATTGCAGTTGCAGTCCGGCTTTTCATCGCAGTCGCAGTAGCAGCCGTCGGCTCCGCAGCCGCAGTCGCTGTTGCGGAAGCGATACTTCATCATGCGGGCGATGGCACGTATGCGCGTCGGGAAGTAGGTCGGAGTGTCCTCGCTGCCGGCATAGCCAGAGGTGAGTCCGTTGAATCCGATGATGCGACACTTGCCGCCGAAGCCTACGAGCTCCACCTCGCGCTCGTCGCCCGGCTCAAAGCGGATGGCTGTTGTGGCAGGTATGTTGAGATGAGTGCCGTAGGCGGCTGTACGATTGAACTTCAGGTAGCGGTTCACCTCGAAGAAATGGAAGTGAGAGCCCACCTGGATGGGGCGGTCGCCGGTGTTGTGCACCCTAACCTTCACCACCTGTCGGCCCATGTTGTAGCCGATGGGGATGGAGCTGAGCACCACTCCGCCAACAGGGACGGCAGTGTCGGGCTGGTAGCCTTTGGTGTCGGGATAGCTCATGGGATGGCTGGCGTCGCAGGCCTTGCGTGTGGATTTGTGTCCGTGTCCATCTTCAGAGAGGACAAGTAGTTCGTTGGTCATAACTGTATGGATTAAAAAAAGTTTGATGATAATGAATTCGGTCTCCGCGTTATTTTATCGGACTATGGATGCTCACCAGTCGCGACCCGTCGGTGAACACCGCCTCCACCTGAAGCAGCTTGATCATGTCGGGGACGCCCTCCATGACATCCTCACGCTTCAGCACTCCGGCAGCCAGAGTCATTACCTCCTCAACAGTTTTACCATCGCGCGCACCCTCCAGTGCTGCACATGTGATGTACGCCACAGCTTCGGGATGGTTGAGCTTCAGTCCCCTCTGCAGGCGTCTTTCTGCTATCATTCCGAGCGACAGCAGCATTAGTTTATCAATCTCTTTGGGAGTAAGATGCATAGTTCTCTCAAATGTTTATTAAGTGAATAAATTCGTTATCACATCAATAAACATCCGAGAGATGGGAATGGTTCAAAAAAAAAGGGTTGGAATCAAGCGGGGCGCACTATGCTGCGTCCGATCAATACGAAGGCGATGCCAAGCAGGATGCTCAGCACGAGATAGAGTGCAAAGAGGGCGCGCTGTCCGCTCTGCAGGAGTTGGAGCATGTCGGCAGAAAAGGTTGAGAAGGTGGTGAAACCTCCGCAGAAGCCCGTCAGCAGGAAGAGCGACAGGTTGGCCGACAGCAGATTGGCACGCTCGCTGAGCCCCAGAAATATTCCGATGAGGAAACAGCCCACCACGTTCACCGTAAAGGTGCCGTAGGGAAAGGGCGACGAGAAGAGGTGTGAGGCGAGCTTGCCCACCAAAAAACGAGCGCAGGTTCCGAAGAAACCTCCGAGACCTGCGACCAGCATTGCTTTTATCATTGTCATTACTCTTTAAATTGGTTTGTCAGGGGGGATTGACAAAGAGTGTAACAAAAGTGATTACAGATTTGTTCAGAATCAGCCCTTAACCTGCTTCATCTTGTAGGAGCTGCGCGCCTTGCCCTTGAGCATGGTGTTGAGCTTACCCTTGATCATCTGCTTGCGCAGAGTGGAGAGGTGGTCGATGAACATCGTGCCATCGAGGTGGTCGAACTCATGCTGCATGACGCGAGCCAGGTAGCCCTCAACAATCTCGTCGTGCTCCACGAAGTTCTCATCCATATACTTCACATGAACGCGTGAGCCACGCTTAACGCTCTCGTGGATGCCCGGCAGACTGAGGCAGCCCTCGTCCATAGAGACCTCGTCGCCACCAATCTCAAGGATATAGGGATTGATGTAGACCTTGTTGAAGTCCTTAAACTCAGGATACTCATCAGAGAGTGGGTCGAGAGTGACGACAACCAGACGGATGGGCAGACCAATCTGAGGGGCAGCAAGTCCCACTCCGTCGGCACGGACCATTGTCTCAAACATATTGTCGATAAGCTCCTTCAGTCCGGGATAGTCCGGAGTGATGTCCTCAGCCTCCTTGCGAAGCACCGGCTGACCATAGGTGTAAATAGGTAGTATCATATATTTTCAAATTCTATTCGTTTACAAAAAATTGATCTCTCTAGCGGCAGAGTCAGAAGAGTCGACGGCTCTCCATGTAGCTCTGCAGGATGATTGTAGCGCTAATCTCGTCGACGAGTCCCTTGTTCTGGCGCGCCTTCTTCTTCAGTCCCGCGTCGAGCATGGTGCGATGGGCAAGCACGGAGGTGAAGCGCTCATCGACAAACTCCACAGGGATGTCGGGCAGTCGCTTGCGCAGGGTGTTGACGAAGGGTTCGATGCGTTTCATGTTCTCCGAATCCTCATTGTTCATCTGTTTCGGTTTACCCACAAGGATACGCTCCACCGGCTCGCTGGCCACATATTTGAGGATGAAATCCATCAGTTCGTGGGTTGCGACGGTGGTAAGTCCGTTGGCAATAAGCTGCAGGGTGTCGGTCACAGCGATGCCCGTGCGCTTTCGTCCGTAGTCAATAGCTAATAATCTACTCATAATCCGCTGCAAAAATAGTATATTATTTTCAATCGTCGCCTATCGCAGGGGCACAAAAAAAGAGGATGTCCCGTGGGGACACCCTCCTTTATCTGTTTTGAGCAATGCTCCTTGATTACTTAGCCTCGATGAGAACAACGCGGTTCAAGTAGTCCTGACCAAACATGTTGGTAGTGCCACCGAATCCGGCAAGCTCGAGCTGGCTGCCATCAACACCCTCAGCAACGAGAGCATCGTAAACGGCCTTAGCACGCTTCTCAGAGAGAACCTTGTTAGAGTTAGTGCTACCAGTTGCGATGTCGCAGTAGCCAGAAACCTTGTAGACTGTACCCGGAGTCTCCTTGATTGCCTTAGAAACGAGACCGATGTTAACCTTACCGTAATCGTCGATCTTAGCGCTACCAATCTTGAAGAATACAGCGAGTGGGCTAGCCACCTTCTGCTCCTTAACAACCTCTTTCTCAACAATCTTCTCAACCGGTTTCTCAACTACGACCTCACGGATGTTGTTAACGTCGTCGTTGATAGCCTTCTGGTCACACTTGCTAGAAACGAACTTACGTCCGCCGAATGTGTAAGTAAGACCACCAGTGAAGTATGCGTAACCCTCACCTCTGTGTGAGCTACTGTAAGCGCCCAGGATAGAAGGAGTAACCTGTCCGCGAGCCTCGAGGTCGATAGACAAGCTGTTGCATACATAGAACTTAGCACCCAAGCCAACGCTTGCACCAACGAGTGCGCGAGTCTTGTGTGAAGTAGGATAAGCGATCTCAGCCTCACCAGTAGTCACGTCGTTGTTGAATGCGAAGTGGCCATAGTTTCTGGTAACGTTGACAGAAGGACCTACGAACAAGAATCCCTCGAATACACGGTTAGGCTTGTAACCGCAGAAGAGGTTAGTCAAGTTTACGAGTCCGTCGAGGTTAACGCCAACGTAGTTCTCAACGCGCTTTACAGCGTCGCCAGTCTGAGTGAAAGGATATGCGGTTTTCAGTTTAGATTTCCAACCGTAAACCTGTCCGCGAACTCCCCATACCGGAGTGATATATTTTCCCAGAGAGACATTGATAACCGGTTCAATTGATGAGCCGAATTTTGAGTCTGGGTTGGCTGAAGCCTGGATGCCGGCACCTACACCTACAAAGAAGTTATCCTTCCAGCTCTCGCTGTAGTAGGTCTCCTTTGTCTGTGCAGAGACTGTAGAAGCAGCTCCTGCCAATAATAAAGACAATATTACTAATTTACTTTTCATCGTTTTTTGAAAATTATGTATTATAATCTGACTCTTTGTTTCCATGATTACTCTACAACTGTCTTCTCCCTCTTTCCCGATCCACCGCTCAAGCGGAACTTGAAGGTAAGACCACCGCTAAGGTATTTCATGCCCTGCAGCTCCACCATCGCCTGAAGATGGTTGAAGAAGAGATATGTGGCGCCAACCGAGAAGTCCTTCGTGTCGTATTCGGCAATCACCCTCATATCGGGGAGCACCGACGGCTTGTAGGAGACACCCGCAGCCACTCCATTCAACTTATACTCCGTACGTCTGTTGTAGAGGTAAGAGAGGCTCACGCCCAGCTCCTCCTGTCCGATATTGACGTGCTTGGTGGCTGCCGCATAGAAGCGACTGTAGTATCCGTTTCCACTCGTCGTGTTCAGTTTATGACCGGACGAAGTGAAGGGGTCGGACGTGCCAAGCACCACAGCAGGCATATATTCCCAGAACTGACCCTCCTTCAGCGCACGAATGCGGAACGAGAAGTAGCGGTCCTGATTGGTAAATCCGGTGTAACCATAAGGTTTTAATCCAAGTGCCTCTGCCTTAAACAAGGTACAGGTATATGCAACTTCCATAAATGGGAAGATGGTTACATTCAGATAGTAGTTGTATGTGTTGTAGTACCATGTAGGAGGAGTCAACTCCTTGTTCAGGAAATTGGCACCCAGCATTACCGTTTTGTCCTTCTGCATCTCTGCAGTCGGAGTGTGCAGCAAGCCGGTTACTCCATAGGTAAATTGAGCTGAAAGCATAGCAGGCATCATCAAAAAGAATATTGACAATATCGCTATACTAAACTGTTTTCTACTCATATTTCAAATTCAACCCGTTATGCTTTCCTCTCTTCAATATCCTTTATTACTCAGCGTTGCTGATACCACCACCGGCGTTGTTAGAACCACCGTGTGAGTGACCGTGACCAACGTAAGTTGTGTTAGGCTCAAGTGTAGCCTGACCAGCAGCTGTAGTGATAGTTGACTTAGCCTTCTTGATTACACCGCTCAATGACTCGATGTCAGTGAACTCCTTACCGTCAACTGAGATACCAGATACTGTACGCTCAACTGAAGTTGCAATGTGTGAAGCCTTAACAGAGTTCAGGATTGTGAGAGCCTCGATAGATACCTTACCAGTTGTAGTCTTAGAAGCCTTCTCGAACTCAGTAGCAGTTACCTTAGTTGGGTTCAAAGCCTCGATGATTGCATCGTAGAAGTTGCTGTTGTCAGCAGTTACGTTAGCTGAAGCCAATACTGAAGTGTAACCGTCAACGATTGTAGAACCAGTGTACGGAGTGTAAACGATATCAACGTCTACTGCACTCTCCTCGCTGTTGTAAACACCAGAAGTGATAGTCTCAGTAGCGATAACTACGTTGTCAGTAGTTTCGTCAGTTGTTGCAACCTTGATGATTACGTCTGAGCTAGCCTGGCTGTTAGAATCAGAACCCTGGTTAGAACCATCCTCAGAAACTGTGATCTCGTAAGTCTTCTCGAATGTAAGCTCAACACCGTTGTTATCAACGATAGTCATCTGGAATGTAGCAGACTTAGAAACAGCAGCACGTGTCTTAGCTGTGAAGTAAGACTCGCTAACCTCGAAGTTGTAAGTGTAACCCTCGTCGATGCCAAGGAGAGTACCATCCTGAGCTCTCAACTCGATCTTGTGAGCAGAGAATGTCTTGTTACCAATCTTAACCTCACCGAAGATCTTAACTGTACCAGTAGCCTTCTTGCTAAGAACTACGTAAACACCCTTAGTAGTGTTTGTCTTAACCTTAGGAAGCTCAACTGTAACCTGTGAAGTTGTGTAACCATCAGCAGATACGATAACTACGTAAGTCTTACCACCCTCGAGCTTGCCATTCTCAGCAGCTGTAGTAACACCGATCTCGCGGATTACTGTAGTAGCGTCAGTAAGAACTGTACCATTCTCGTCAGCAGCAACAACGTTCAAAGTGTAGAGACCGTTGTACTTAGGCTGCAAAGCAATAACTGTAGAGTAAACTGCAGACTGGCCAGCGTTAACCTCCTTAACGTCTACGTTTACCTGTGCATCCTCATAACCTGCAACATTCTTAACTTCCAAAGTATATGTCTTTGGAGAATCAACTGCAACAGAGAAAGCACCGTTAACTACAGATGCGCTAACGTCACCTGATACTGTTGCTGTAGGGATTGCCTCAAATGTCTCAGCATCTACAACCTGACCAGCGATTGTGTAAGTCGCAGCAGGCAATTTGATACCGTTGACGTCCAAGCCGTCATCCTGGTAACATCCGGTCAACAAAGCTCCGGACAAAGCCACAATGGAAAGTGCGATTTTTGCACTAATACCACTCAAGAAACTTTTCTTTTCCATTTCAAATAAATTAATAATTCAACAATTCCGATTTAATAAAATATGGATTAAAACTATTTGTCTCCATCATGTTGTCGCTCGGATTGGCACGGAACGTCTGATAGTAGTAGCGTTCGTTGCCTGCATCATAGCGAATGCCCATATTCTTGGACGTCGTCACGCGCGGAATATAGCCTCTTCTCTTATACTTGTAGGGAGGCAAAGCCACTTGAATACGGAAACCGCCGTCTTTCTTTGCGTCTTGTGCCTTCTCAAGATAGAAACCTATCGATGCGTAGCGGAAGTGGCGGATGAGGTCGAAGACGAATCCCTTCTCTCCTAACAGATACTGCTGGGCATGCAACGACAACTGTGTGTTGAAACGTGTCCAATAGTAGCTTCCTCCAATCTCCCAGGTCCATCGCATCTTAGTTCCATAGGTGAGATCAAACCTGTTCCAGCGCTGTGTACCGGTCCATCCTATGCGACCGTCAACACTGAAGTGCTCATCCTTAAAGGGATGGAACACTGCAAGATTCACTCCGTAGCGATCATTGTTGAAGAAACCGGCGGTGAGCGTTGCCCATACGTTGTATGGCAGGCGCACTCGCTGTTCTACAGTCAGAAAGCCTGGGTGAACTTTCCCCAAGCGCGACGCATAACCGTCGTTGTACACGGGGAAGACCATCTGTGCCGTCAGCTTCATGCCGTTCCAGAGAGAAATCTCAATGGCTGGCGAGAGGTTGAACAACACCTGATATATCTGTGTTATCACTACATTCTTGAATGACAGCTCAGGATATATCACCACATCTATTTTATATAGCGAACTATTCGCTTTTCTCTCTCTTACTATCTTCTGCCAGTTGTCGCCCAACTCATAGCTTGCCTTCCAGTCGGTCAGCGAAGCCTCTGAGAGAGTGTCGTTGGCAGCTCTGTGGTAGCAGAGCGATATCTCCGGGACATTGTTCTTCAGGAGAATCACGCGGCAGGACTTATCCTTCGGCATACCCATCGCCTGAATCAGCTCCAGCGCCTTTGCAGCGCCTCGTCCGTTCAGCTTGTAGGCCACATTCTCCATCACATAAACGAGCTCCGTTTCGGTTTCGCTCACCGAAACATTCTCGAATCCCATGTTAACCAAAGCACTTACAGCCTTGTCGGATGTCTGTCCACAAACAGACAATGGCGTAAAGCAACTACATAAAAGTAGCAACAAGACGCCTACATAACTATCTATCAAACAGCATTTTCTCACCAATTCTGCGTGCTTTTACATCAAATTATACAACATAAAACGTCGCAAAAATAAATACAATTTCTACATTTACAAAGTTTTTTTTGCTTTTTCTAAGCATTCAGACAACTTTTCTGCAAAAAAGACTACATGTGTAAAAATTGCCACACTGCGGGTTTTAAAGTACTTTTCTTAATTTGTTTAATCAATAAACGAGTCTCACATTGTCAACCCAGAAGCTATTGCCCGGCGAACCTATGTAGGCACCGCCATGGCTCGAGGTGAACTGGATCATCAGGTGGGTCGGAGTGTCGTTGGCATCTCCCCATGCTACCTCCTGAACCCTCACGCTCTCACCCTTGCTGTTCTCGGTGAAACGCTCGTCGGCATTGAGGCGCATGCTCTGCTTGTAGGCAGGGTTGCCTGTGATGTCGCCGTAGAGTATCTCGTAGGTGGCATTGTTCTGCCAGTCGGATGTGGTCTTGTCGTAGTAGACAACCATTGTTCCGATGCGCTTGGCGTAGACATTACCATTCTTATCCTCCCAACGTTTCTGCAGAGTAAGGATTGTTGCGGGGTAGTCCTTACCCTCAACCGTGGTCTGCTTGCCGAATCCGGTGGCCTTCACACGGTTGGAGCTTCCAGACATCTTTACCTTATAGTCATACTGAATGGCTACAGGTTTCTTAGTGAAGGGGATACCCATGCAGAGCATCTTGTTAGGATTCTTGGTGCTCTTCACCGGCTCGTTGATATAGCCGAGATAGATGGAACCGGCAGCAAGCACGGTGATATCGACCAATCCCATTACCTTTACACTCTCCATTCTGGTGTCGAGGCGTGCACAATAACCGCTGCCACGCTTCTCGGGGAATACTGATGTGTTGGTCTTAATGATTCCTGCCACTTTAGCCATCACGTTTGACGTTCCCCACGGAGAGCCGCCGAGGTTCTTATATGCCACGGCGCCCTCGATAGTTTGTGTCGGAGCAATCTCGTAGACCTCCTTTGTGGCACCACCGATGATGCCGGATTCCTTGATCTTTCTCGTCACCCACTGATCCATGTTGCCGAACTTAAGATATTCGGTCTTTGTCTGGCCGAACATCGGCAGCGCCATCATGGCTATCAGGGAGCAGACGATGCTCCTCTTTCCAAAAGAATATTTCATTTTTCTCTTTTCCTCCATTACAGTTCGTAGTTCCACTGCTTCAGGGCGAAGTCCCAGTTCTCCTGAACGAGCTGCACGGTGCGCTCATTGTATGAGTACTTGTTCTTCTTGTAGCCCTTCTTGCCACCCACATACTTCTCGATGTCAGCCTTTGCTGCTTCGAAGCCGGGGATTGAGAGCTCCTTGTAGATCTTCTCAGTCATAGCCATTGCGTCAGCCTCGAAGTCCTCAAACTTAACCTCAATCAGATTGCCCTCGGGGATGAACTTCTTGTCCTCCTCATACTTATGATAGAGCTTTGCATAGACTGAGAGGATGTTCTTCTCGAGCTCCTCGTTGCTGATATCCTGCAGCTTAAGCGGCTGGATGGTATTGATGAAGAAGCTGCGAGTTGACTCGAAGACAGTGTAGGGATTACGCATCAGGTAGATGAACTTGGCGTTGGGGAACATCTTTACCAGCTCCTTCACGCGACCCGTGTGAGGCGGGTTCTTGCTGAGGAACTGAGTTCCACCTGTGTTCCAGAGCGAAATCTTGATCAGCTTCACGAATGTCTCCTCGAACTCCTTCAGCTCCGCCTCGCTGATATCATTGAAGAGCAGATACTTCTCTGCATACTCCTGCTGATACTTCGGGAGGAACCAGAAGTTATAATATGTGTATGGCATCATGTTGCCCAGGGCGAACTCCTCCTCCTGCGGAAGGTCCACAGCCAACTCCATATTGTCGGTCGGGCGCTTGTCGGGCATCAGCCAGCTCATGTTCTTCTTGAAGAATGGCTGTCCCCACATCATCAGGTGGGGGAAGACAGTCTGATAGGTTGTGTTGTAGCCGAAATGCTTGTCGCACGAGAGGACGTTGTGTACGAATGTCGTACCGCTGCGCCAGTGTCCCAGGATAAAGACAGGGTCGTGCTCCAGGGGCTTGTCGGCCAGCAACTTCTTGTAGCGGCTCTCCTGAAGCGGAGCCAGGGCAGAGAGCAGACGGCAGACAGCCTTTGTCAGTCGGTATTTACCCTTGTATGCATCGTCAATCTGACGACCATTGGTCACCGCCTTGAATGTATTCCAGTCGGCTCCAACAAGGGTGTTGATAGGTAATTTGCTAAATTCCAGTAATCCCATTATGTGTGTATATATCTATTTCTTACAATTATGTTTTCATTCTCTGTCAGTACGCCGGGGCGAGGGTCATCACTTGATGACCTTCACTCCCACTCCCTGACGCTCAAGCTCCTTGACGGCGCGCTCCACAGCCTCATAGTGCTCGGGGGCGATGCCCAGCTTAGGCAGATTGAGTGTAGGAATGTCGTCGCCCGCTGTGAGCTCGGATGCCTCAACACGGTCGATGATCATGCCGACGGCACTCGTATTGTTGGTTATCGGGTCGATCAGGATGAACGATCCACACTGGCGATTCTGCTTGTATGGGTCGAAGAACATCTCCTTCGATGTAGAGATGACCACGCGTGCAATCTCGTTGAGCACGAGGCGATCCACCTTCGACTGCTCCATGGTGTTGACATCCACCTTATATTTAATGGTGTCGATGTGTGAGCGGCTGGTGTTGGTGGTCTGCTTGATGAAGAAGGACTTGTTGATGTCCATCGGCTCCTCGTCCATCCACACGAGCATAGCCTCGAAGCAGCGGCTCTCGATAGGCTTGTTGTCGGGATGAACAAGCATCTCGCCACGAGACACGTCAATCTCATCCTCGAGGGTGATGGTAACCGACTGCGGCGGGAAGGCGTAGTCCAGTTCGCCGTCGTAGGTGACGATGCTCTTCACCTTTGATGTCTTGCCTGAAGGAAGAGCCATCACTGTGTCGCCCTTGCGAACGACACCCGAAGCAACCTTGCCGCAGAAGCCGCGGAAGTCGAGGTTCGGACGAAGCACATACTGCACCGGGAAGCGGAAGTCCTGGAAGTTGTTGTCGTTGTCGATGTGGACTGTCTCGAGGAAGTCGAGCAGAGCAGGACCGCTGTACCACGGTGTGCGCTCCGAACGCTCAACAACATTGTCACCGTCGAGGGCAGAGAGCGGGAAGCAGTTGACATCGGGGATGCCAAGCGGAGCCACAAACTCCTTGTACTCCTTCACAATCTCATTGAAACGCTCCTCGGAGAAGTCCACGAGGTCCATCTTGTTGACAGCCAGCACCACGTGCTTGATGCCGAGAAGCGACACGAGGAAGGTGTGGCGGCGAGTCTGAGTGATAACACCCATGCGCGCGTCAACGAGGATGATGGCCAGATTGGCAGTGGAGCCACCGGTGATCATGTTGCGGGTGTACTGCTCGTGTCCCGGAGTGTCGGCGATGATGAACTTACGGTTATTGGTCGAGAAGTAGCGGTAGGCCACGTCGATGGTGATACCCTGCTCGCGCTCAGCCTTAAGGCCGTCGAGAAGGAGGGCATAGTCGATGTGGTCGCCGGCGTTGCCGACACGTTTGCTGTCGCGCTCAAGTGCGACGAGTTGGTCCTCGTAGAGCTTTTTACTGTCAAAAAGCAGGCGTCCGATGAGAGTAGACTTACCGTCGTCGACCGAGCCAGCGGTCAGCAGGCGGAGCAAATCCTTCTGTTCATCCTTGTCGAGGAATGCCTTTATATCTATGTTATTATTGTTTTCTGCCATAACTACTCTTACTTAAAAATATCCTTCACGTTTTTTCTGTTCCATGCTCGCCTCCTGGTCGAAGTCGATGACACGTGTGGTACGCTCGCTCTTGGTGGTTGTCATCATCTCCTCCACGATGCTCTCGATCGTGTCGGCACTGCTCTCCACAGCTCCCGTCAGCGGCCAGCAGCCGAGGGTACGGAAGCGAACCATGCGCATCTCAATCTTCTGCTTCAGGTTGTCTGGCAGACGGTCATCGTCGGCCATGATCAGGTTACCGTCAATCTCAACGACGGGACGCTCCTTGGCGTAGTAGAGCGGAACGATAGGAATATTCTCCAGGCGGATGTACTGCCAGATGTCAAGTTCTGTCCAGTTGCTCAACGGGAAGACGCGGATGCTCTCGCCCTTGTGGACGCGCGCATTGTAGATGTCCCAGAGCTCCGGGCGCTGGTTCTTCGGGTCCCACTGGTGGAAGCGGTCGCGGAACGAGAAGATACGCTCCTTGGCACGTGACTTCTCCTCGTCACGGCGTGCGCCACCGAAGGCTGCGTCGAACTTATACTTGTCGAGTGCATCGAGCAGAGCCTTTGTCTTCATCAGGTCGGTGTGGACCTTACTGCCGTGAGTGAAGGGACCCACGCCAGCCTTGAAGGCCTCCATGTTGCTCTCTACAATCAGGTTCCAGCCATGCTCCTTGGCATACTTGTCACGGAACTCAATCATCTCCTTGAACTTCCACTTTGAATCAATGTGCATCAACGGGAATGGCACCTTGCCCGGGTAGAAGGCCTTCTCAGCCAGGCGAACCATTACCGAAGAGTCTTTACCGATGCTATAGAGCATCACCGGGTTTTCAAACTCGGCAGCCACCTCACGAATGATATGAATGGACTCAGCCTCGAGCTCCTTCAGGTGACTTAACTTATAATCTTCTTTCATCTTGTAATCTGTTAGTCTTCTTGATTTACTTCTTTACTGCCACACGCGGGAGGACAAGGTCGAGCAGGCGGTTGACCGACTCCTCGAGCGAGAGTTTCGACGTGTCGAGCTCCAGTGCGGGATTCTCGGGCGCCTCGAAGGGGGCAGAGATGCCGGTGAAATTCTTGATCTCGCCACGGCGTGCCTTGGCATAGAGCCCCTTGACATCGCGTCGCTCGCACTCCTCGATAGGCGTGCTGACATATATCTCGAGGAAGTCATCACGTCCGATGATGTCGGCTGCCATGTTGCGGATATCATTGTTGGGACTGATAAAGGCAGCAATCGTGATGATGCCCGAGTCGATGAAGAGCTTCGACACCTCTGCGATGCGGCGAATGTTCTCCACGCGGTCCGCCTCGCTGAAACCAAGATTGTTGTTGATGCCACTGCGGATATTATCTCCGTCGAGTATGCGACAGAGGAGTCCGCGCTTATGGAGCTCGCGCTCCAGGGCGATGGCAATAGTACTCTTTCCGGAACCACTCAGGCCGGTGAACCATATCATGGCACTGCGCTGACCGAGCAGCTCCTCCTTGTCCGACCGTTTCAACATTCGGTCGTAAATCGGATATATATTGTTTTTATTTTCCATATTCTGTCATACAGGGTTCCTATACGTCTGCTCAAAACGGCCATATCAGCGGGATGAGGAAGACGGATATCAGGAACGAGATTATATTTAGCGGCAAACCCATGCGCACGAAGTCGGTGAACTTGTATCCACCGATACCCTGCACGATGAGGTTCGTCTGATAGCCTATCGGAGTTGAGAAGCTGGCCGACGCTGCCATACATATCACAACAAAGAATGGAGTCGGATCTACGCCGAGCTGCTGCGACAGCGAGAGAGCCAACGGGAACGACAGCGCTGCCGCCGCATTGTTGGTTATCAACTCCGTGAAGAGATTGGTGATGATAAACAGGATGGCAAGCAGTATGTGCGGACCGTAGTTGGTGCTAAGTCCGATGATATACTTCGCAATCATGTCCGCCACGCCCGAGTTTACCATCGCCTTACTGATGGCGAAGGCACACGCGATGGTGATAAGTATGTCCCAGGAGATATACTTGGTGTACTTGCGCGCCGGGAATATCTTGGTCCACGCCATGATGATCGTGGTGATGCAGACGAAGAAGAACATGTCGAAATGACTCTCGGGGAACATCTCCTTGACGGCAGGTAACTCTCCGATGGTGGCGCCGGCAATCATCAGCACCAGCAGCACCAGTGCGAGCCAGCGCTTCTTCTTGTTCTTGCCGGCATCCTGATCTGTTCCGTTGGCGAGGAGCACGAAGACCGAAGACTCACCCCACGTCGGGATGAATGTCTCGTCGGCCATGACGACAAGCGTATCGCCCTCACGCATCACTACATTGTCGAAATCCTTGGTGATTCGCTGACCGCTGCGGGTCATTATCTCCTTGACCTCCGCTCCATAGTGGCGCTGGAAGTTGAACTCCGCCAGGGTCTTGTTGATTCCCGGGAAGCGGGAGCCGAGCACAGCCTCCACGCGGTGGAGAACCTCGCCCTGTTCAACCTCCTCGTCGGGCACGTCGACATCCTGACGAGTGTCGGGCAGCAGACGCTTGGAGAAGAGGAAGATGTATATGATGCCGGCGATGGCAATGAATATGCCTACGCGGCCAAGTTCAAACATAGTGAAGCCCTCGAGTCCCGCCTCGAGTATCATACCCTGCACGACGAGGTTGGTCGAGGTGCCGATAAGTGTACAGATGCCGCCAAGGATGGTGACATAGGATAGCGGGATAAGAAATTTCGTGGCAGGCAGTCCGCACTTCTGCGCCCAACGCTTGATGATGGGGGCGAAGATTACGACCACCGGAGTGTTGTTGAGGAATGCCGATACGAAGGCGATTGACGGCAGCATGCGCAGCTGAGCCCTGAAGACAGTGGTCTTGCCGACAGGCAACAGGCGCTTGATGAGCTGACCAAGGGCACCCGACTGACGCACGCCCTCACTGACCAGGAAGAGCAGAGCCACGGTAATCATACCCTTGTTGCTGAATCCCTCAAGCATCTCCTTCGGCGTAAGGATGTCGGTACACAAGAAGAGCACCACCACCGTAAAGAGCACCATACCGGGACGCATAGTGTCGGCTATCAATGCTGCGACCATAAAGGCGAGCGCCACCAGAACAAAAGCTATCTCGAAGGTCATCAGCGCTGCTCGTTATCAGGATTTGACTGAAGTTTCTTCTCCACGATGAACCACGGATTGTGCAGGTCCTCCTTATTATATATGAGAGGTGTGACGCGGTCGGAATGACAAACCGACATGCCGGCAGCACGAGCCACGGCATCGCCTGCCGCTGTGTCCCACTCCATTGTCGGAGCAAAGCGCGGATAGACATCCGCCTTACCCTCTGCCACAAGGCATATCTTGATTGAGCTGCCACTGGAAACAAGCTCCACGTCGCCATGCTCTTTGCGCAGAGCGTCGATGAACTCCTCTGTCTCGGGAGTGAGATGTGAGCGCGAAGCTACCACTACGAATGCACTGTTCTCCCTCTGCTGCGGCAGTCGCTGTGCAGCAGCAATGAGGTCGTCGAGCTTAGCGTCGGCTGCAATCTCGGTCACGTTGTCCAACTTGTAGGCACCGAGACTCTTTGCGCCGAAGTAGAGTTCGCTCTTCACCGGCAGATAGACCACGCCGAGCACCGGTACGCCATCGGTTACCAGTGCTATATTCACGGTAAACTCACCGTTGCGCTTCACGAACTCCTTGGTACCGTCGAGCGGATCCACAATCCACAGAGAGTTCCATCCGCTGCGGACGTCATAGCCCAGGTGCTGTCCCTCCTCGCTGAGGAGAGGGTATGGAGTGTCGCTCAGCATCGAAGCAATAACCTCGTGCGCCTTGCGGTCGGCTATTGTCAATGGCGAGTTGTCTGCCTTCTTTTCTATCTGAAAATCTGAATTGGGGTCGTTGTAGATAGCAAGAATGCTTTCGCCGGCCTTTACCGCCGCTCTTATTGCCACCATCAGATTAGTTTGTTCCATAATTACTGTTCCTTTATTATTTGTTCGTCTTTCCTGTCGACGTGTGAATGTTAGTGTCTTTTAAAGCTACAAAAATAAAAAAGGAAACGCCTTCCAAAAGCGTTACGGCAGATTTTATAACTTATTTTAGCAGATAGATTTTTGCTACAGTCATAATAGTCAATAACATCCGACCATTGGAACAAGAAAAAGTTCATTGCGTAAAATCGGGGCTCCGCAGAGGGAGAGTTGACATAAAACAATTTTTTACTCTCCGGATGGTGCTACGTGTCATTATTATTACTACTTTTGTTTACTTTTTAAACGAATACGGCAAAAGATATGAAACTAATTGTTGTCACATCTCCGACATTCTTTGTTGAAGAAGATAAGATTATAACAGCACTCTTCGAAGAGGGCTTAGACATACTACACCTCAGAAAACCAGAGTCGCCCGCCATCTTTTCCGAGCGACTGCTCACCCTTATACCCGAGAAGTACCACCGCAGGATAGTAACCCACGACCACTTCTACCTTAAGGAGGAGTTCGACCTTCTGGGCATTCATCTCAACAGCCGTAACCCAAGTGAGCCGCACGACTATCACGGCCACGTCAGCCGCACCTGCCAGAACGCCGAGGAGCTGGAGCTCTACAAGCATACAGGTAACTACCTTTTTCTCAACAACGTCTTTGCCAACACTCAGGGCGAGGAGCAGCAACCGACCTTCACACCCGAAGAGCTGCGCCAGATGCGCAAAGCAAAGCTCATCGACAACAAGGTGATGGCCATGGGAGGCATCACGGCCGACAACATCCTTTCGGTGAAGGACTTCGGCTTTGGCGGAGCCGTAATACTCGACGACCTCTGGAATCACTTCGACATCTGCAAGGACCGCGACTACCTCTCAGTTGTCGAGCATTTCAAGCATCTCAAAAAGCTGGTCGACTAGGTCGGGTCACCGCCCCGTTACATACATCGGGGAGCGTTGAAAAGAAAAATAAAGTAAAAATATCTCTACATTATTCCTCCATACGCCTCCCCTTTCAATCCTTTTCTTATCTTTGCGATTAATTTGCCACACTATTGCTGTGGCAACGGGCATTTCATGCTTATGCCCCAACTGTAAAAGAATAGAACTGTAGAGATGATGATACGATTTATGAGTCTCGGTAGCGGAAGCAGCGGAAACTGCTACTACCTGGGCACTGATACATACGGAATACTGATTGACGCCGGCATCGGCATACGTACAATAAAGAAGACTCTTAAGGAGACAGGCATCGCCATGGATTCCATCAAGGCTGTGTTCGTCACCCACGACCACGCCGACCACATCAAGGCTGTAGGCAACCTCGGAGAGAAGATGGGTATTCCAATCTACTCTACCCGCGAGATACACGTCGGCATCAACAAGAGCTACTGCATGACCGAGAAGCTGAAGACATCGGCACGCTTCCTCGAGAAGGAGTGCCCCATGGAGCTCGGCGACTTCACAGTCGAGGCGTTCGAGGTACCGCACGACGGAACCGATAACGTTGGCTACTGCATAGCTGTCGATGGCAAGATATTCGTATTCCTCACCGACCTTGGAGAGATTACGCCGACAGCTGCACGATACATCCGTCGTGCCAACTATCTTATCATCGAGGCTAACTACGACGAGGAGATGCTCCGCATGGGCACCTACCCGCAGTATCTCAAGGAGCGCATCGCAAGTCGCGTGGGCCACCTGAGCAACGCTACGACTGCCCGATTCCTTGCTGATCACTTCACCGACCACCTTCACAACATCTGGCTTTGCCACCTCAGCAAGGACAACAACCACCCCGCACTGGCATACAAGACTGTCGAGATGGAACTTTTGCAAAAAGATATTGTGGTGGGTCGCGACGTGCAACTCGTTGCCCTTAAGCGAAGTACGCCTTCAGAGCTCTATACATTCGAATAAAGAGAAAATATTTTTTGAAAAATAATTGCAGAAACATTTGGTAGGTTAGCAGAAAAGCCCTACCTTTGCACCGCAATCGAAAGGAAAACGCACTCTTAGCTCAGTTGGTAGAGCAACTGACTCTTAATCAGTGGGTCCAGGGTTCGAATCCCTGAGGGTGTACTTGAAGAGAAGGCTTGTCAATGACAAGCCTTCTCTTTTTTTGTATATCCACAATAAAGTCATCAAAGATATTTTCTGCTTCGCAAGGATATCCTCACACACCAACGTAGAAAGCAATAAAACCCAATAAAGGGACGTCACGTATAGCGTCCGGTCCAACACCATACAAAAAAAGGCGCCGACCTGATGGCCGGCGCCTGACGCATATCTATAATCTTATCGAATATTAATATCCGTTGTTACCATACTCCTCAGCATTCTCAATCTGGTTCAAGAAGTTGTAAGAGATAGGACGAAGCATATTCTTCTCAGAGAAGCTTCTAGAAGCACGAGGATTACCCTTCTTCAACTGATTCATGAATACAGTGTAACCGTGACGCTTCAAGACAGACCAGCGCTGGAACTCACCGACCAACTCACGAGCGTACTCGTCGAGTACATCCTGCTCGCTTGCGCTTGTCAGCTTCATTGAGCTCTCGTAGTCTGCTGCGTTGCGGCAAGCACGCTTACGGAGAACGTTGATATAGTCAGCAGCCTTAGTAGTGTTGCCAAGCATAGCGTTAGCCTCAGCAGCGATCAGGTAGATCTCAGCCATACGCATGATGAACACGTCACCAGTCTTCTTCTGGAGGTTGCTAGTGAAGATGCCATCATAGTTCCAGTTAGACTTAACCAAGCCCGGATAGAGCAGGTAAGTATTTGTACCGTCGAATGAAGCTGTCTTATACTCGCCATTCTCGTCGAAGAGGTCGTCGATGTTTACAGTTACACAAGCATACTTAGCCTTCTCCTCTGCAGAGAGTTTCTTCTTTGAGAGGTAGATTACGAAGCGGTCATCGTCCGGCTCAACAGGGTAGTCGATTACGTAGACATTCTTTGGATCGTAGAGATCAGCAGTGTTACCAGTGTGGTCGCTGTTCTTCTTCCAAACCTTAGCAGGATACTGGTTGTAAACACCAGCAACATATGCATAGTCAGCGTACGGCCAGATTGTATCACCTACGTGAGTCTGGTCGATGCCATACTTAGTAGCCAAAGCTGAAGTGATGATAGTGTAAGTATTCTTGTTGTTGTAAGCTGACCAGCCCGGCTGAACGCCTGACTCATGTCCGAAAGCACACATGAATGTGTTCTCCCAACGCTTATCGTTGTCAGCATCGAACAGGTCGATCAAATACTTAGAGGGAGCAAGGATGTTGTTGTTTACACGTCCCAGGAAGTAGTTGCTCTTATCAGCTGTCTTGTAAACATCGTTCAGCTTATAAGGGTTACAGAACATATAAGAAAAGATGTTGCTCAGAGCATAGTTGGAAGCAGTCTTATCTGAAGGACCTGCTGCGATGAAGAGAGCCTCTTTGTTGCTCTTGTTGTTAGCAGATGCCCATACATCCTCTACATCATCGTAGAGAGCAGCACCATACTTAGAGGCGTTGTTGATCAAATCCTCAGCAACCTCTTTAGCACGCTGCCAGTAGCTTACGCCATTCTCTTTAAGATCGAGACCGGCACCCTGAGCATACACACGAGCCAAAAGACCGAGAGCAGTCTTCTTTGTCACACGAGCATAATCGCCGTTGTAAGGCTTAGTGCCGAGAAGCTCAGCAGCCTCCTTCAAGTCAGCAACCATCTGTCCGTAGAGCTCCTCGTAAGAGTTACGCTTCGGGCTCATGATAGCACCGTTCTGTGAAGATGTCAATGTCAGAGTGACATCACCATAGTTAGTCACAAGGATTGAGTAGTAGTAAGCACGAAGGCAGAGAGCCTCACCCTTGAGCACCTGAACATCGGCAGCGTTACCGCCAGTTACCTCGTCGGCTACCTCAATCACAGAGTTACATGTGTTGATCTGTGAGTATGCCTGAGTGAAGAGCTTGTTGGTAGCGTTGGTGTTGGTAGTAAGTCCCTCGTAATGGAACAACTCAGAAGCCCAAGTCTTGTTGTTGGCAGTCTGCCAGAGGTCTGTACCACCCTCAGCAACCTCGAAATAGTCGAAAGCTGAGAACAACTGACCATAGAGAGGCTCGTAGCAGTATGTCACCATACCAGACCAGTTATCGAACGACTTCAGTACGTCGCCACCCGAACCTGCGCTCGGGTTAAACTCGTCGAGTCCGCATGAATTCAGCATCAAAGCTGCTCCACAGATGAGAGCCGCTTTACTAAATATATTTTTCTTCATTTTCTTTATCTCCTTTCTTAAACGTTAGAATGACAAGTTAACACCGAATACCATCTGTTTTGTCAACGGATAGTTCAAGCTACCGTTCATCTCAGGATCGTAGTCCTTCAGCAGGTGGCTCTTGGCAACGACAAACGGGTTTGTGATTGTTGCGTAGAAACGGCACTTGCTGATACCAGCCTTTGTAAGAACGTTCTTAGGCAGTGTGTAACCGAGTGTGATATTCTTAATCTTGAAGAATGAACCGTCAACATACTGCAAAGCAGAGTAACCAGTGTATGAAGTGATGCTTCTGTTGGCGTTGATAGCAGGAAAATCGTTTGATGGGTTATCCTCTGTCCAGTAGTTGAAGTATGTCGGGAAGTTGCCCTTACCTGTCGGATCGTAGTTGCCGAGCAAGCTATACTTGATTGTCTGACCCCAACGCATGTAAGCGAATACGCTCAAGTCGAAGTTCTTCCAGTAGAATGTGTTCTGGAAACCGAGTGTCCAGTCCGGAGAGTTGTGACCGATTGTCTGGTAATCCTTGTCGCTGTAAGCATACTTGTTCTCAGAGTTGTAGTAAACCTTCTCACCGTCGTCGCCGATCTTGTAGAAGACACCGTCTGACTCCTTATACATTCCAGGAACGTTGATCTTGATGTCACCTGGCTCCTTGCCGAATACAGCTGCATCAGCCTCTTCGCCCTTCTGCCACATACCGTCGATCTTGTATGTATAGAATGAGTTAACCGGCTGGCCGATTGTCAAAGCGTAGTCACCGTTAGTGATGTTGTCGGCAGTACCGCCAGTCAATGATTTGATCTTCTCCTTGTTGTAGTTGAATGTAACTGTTGAGTTCCACTTGAAATCACGAGTATCGATGTTGCGAGTATTAAGAGCAAGCTCGAAACCTGAGTTCTTAGTCTCACAGATATTCATGTTCATAGTGTAGAGAGTAGATGAGTTGTAAGCACCGTTGACAACAGGAATCTGACGACTCCAGATTACACCGTCAGTGTTAGTGATGTAGTAATCAGCAGTCAAGTCAATACGGTTGTTGAAGAATGCTGCATCGAGACCGATGTTAGTGTTGTGTGACTTCTCCCAGCCAAGACCACGGTTAGTGTAGTTCTTAGAGAAGCGGTAGATGTTCTCTACGCTACCAGAGAAGTCGAGAGTAGATGCCTCGAGCACAGATGCTGTTGAGTATGGGTTGATAGATGCAGTACCTGTCACACCATAACCAACGCGAAGCTTCAGGTTGCTCAACCAATCCTTAGTATTCTCCATGAAGCTCTCGTCAGAGATTCTCCATCCAAGAGATACTGCAGGGAATGTATCCCAACGGTTGCCTGCTGCCAGACGTGAAGAACCGTCGTGACGAACAGATGCAGAGAAGAGGTACTTACCCTTGTAAGAGTAGTTGATACGACCGATAAGACCGAAGCCCTTAGACATATTATAAGTAGATGTAGCAGTTACGTTGTCCTGGTTAAGACCCATGTTGTACCACATGTAAGCGTTGTCTGCAATGTTAGTCTCCTGCTGATATGTATAGTCGTACTGGTTGTGGTTCCAAGATGTTACGGCTGTGATGGTGAAGTCGTGGTCACGAGCAACCTTGAAGTTGTAAGTGAAGACATTCTCCCACTTGTAGTTGTAGTTACGTGCAGTAGCGATTGAAGCGTAGACGTTTGTTGATGTCTTGCCGCTTGTCTCACCTGCGTTGTAGTACTGGTATGAACCAACACCCTGGAAGTAGTTAGAACGTGAGTTAGTGAGAGTAGCACCGATACGAGAGAGAATTGTCAAGCCCTTGACAGGTTTCAACTCGATATATGGGTTGAAGTAGAGCTTGTAGTTCTGACTGTTGTTACGGTAGTTGCTGTTGTTGTTGAGCAACAAGTTCACCTGATTGTCGTATGAGTTGGCATATGCGTTCATGTTGCCATCCTCATCGTAAACAGAACCCAGAGGCACACTTGTCAGAGCGCTCTCAAGCTTAGCGTAAGCCTTGTTCTGGTGAACGTATGACATCTGAGCGTTAACACCAAGGCTCAACCAGTTTCTAACCTTGTGGTCAACACGGATGTTAGAAGAGTAGAGCTTGTAGTTATCGTTGCTGTACTGGCCAGCCTCGTCTGTGAAGTTCAAAGACATGTAAGCCTTTGTCTTGTCAGTACCACCGGATACAGATACACTGTAGTTCTGAGTGACACCTGTCTTCAGCAGCTCGTCGGCCCAGTCAATATACTGACCAGACTGATGGAGAGCGTAAGCACCCTCACCTACTGCGTTATTAAAGAGAGTCTCGTCGGAGCCAGTGTTGCCGGCAGCCTTCTGAGCCTCGATGATTGTATTAGCGTAAGAGTCACCAGAGCGAACCTCAGGAACCTTTGACCAACCGTTGACACCCACATAAGCGTTGAAGTCTACGTTGATCTTACCAGCCTTACCGTTCTTAGTAGTGATGATGATAACACCGTTGGCACCGCTGGCACCGTAAACGGCTGTTGAAGATGCATCCTTCAATACCTCGATGCTCTCGATATCGTTCGGGTTAAGAGTTGAGTAGTCGCCCGGCATACCATCGATGATGAATGTAGGGTCGCCACTGGCAGTGAATGAACGAGTACCACGCAGCTGCATGCTTACGCCGCTACCTGCCTGACCAGAAGTCTTGGTGATGTCGAGTCCGGCAACCTTACCCTGGAGGGCCTGCATTGGGTTTGAACCCGGGTTCAGAGTGATATCGTCGCTCTTGACTGAAACAACAGAACCAGTCAAGTCGCGCTTCTTCATTGTACCGTAACCAACGACTACGACCTCGTCGAGAGTCTTAGTGTCTGGCTGCATCTTGATGTTGACCTGGTTGCTGCTTCCGAGAGCTACAGTCTGTGACTTGTAACCTACGTAAGAAACCTCCAGCTGGCTCTTGCCCTGCGGTACGTCCAATGAGAAGTTACCGTCGAAATCGGTAATTGTACCGATTGTAGTACCCTTCACCAATACAGAAACACCAATCAAAGGTTCGCCGGTCTCGTCAAGGATCTGACCTTTCACGGTACGTGACTGAAGAACAGCCTGAATAGATTCGTTCTCTACATAGCCATTCGTATTGGCGAATACGAATGCTGACGGCATACAGAGAGCCGCCGAGAGTCCTAAAATGACAGGGGTACGCTTTATGTCGTGACGCCCCTTCTGTCCGAACACTTCTTTCATTCTTATATGTTCTTTGGTTAATAAATAAAGTTCAATTTCGCACAAGCATTCACAAATATTTGTGCACTCTTATACAACGATAAAGACGGTGCTTTATTATATATGTACTTACCTTTTTCTAAAAAAATGCCAATTTCCTCGATTTTCTTTTCTTTTTGACACCTTTCAGACCCGATTTCGCCTGAATCAGAGGTTGCAGCTGACAATCTTCCCGCGAAACAACGGTAAAACTGCATTACACTACCATTTACCTTCCAATCTCGTTTCTTCTGTCCCTCAGTTGTTAATAGAACATAAAAGTTAAGCCGTCTGATAAAATATCGGGACGATATATTTGTTGATATTTGCAGATTTCATACATTTGCCCTCAGAAAGATTGTAATCATTACAATCTCGGAATAATAACAAAGGTTATATGGAGTCCTACGACATATTGGTAAAACATAACATTAAGCCATCATTGCAGCGCATTGCAATCCTGGACTACCTGAAGGAGCATCGCACACATCCTTCGGCAGAAGATGTCTATGCTGCGCTCTCACCGGGCATGCCAACACTGTCCAAGACTACAGTCTACAGCACACTGAGACTATTTGCCGACAGCGGGGCGATACTGATGCTGACAATCGACGGCCGCAATGCCAACTTCGACTACGACACGTCGCAGCACGCCCACTTCCTCTGCCGCAAGTGTGGCAGGATATTCGACTATCGCTCACCCTTCGGGCAGTCGGGCTATCAGGGAATATCCGACAGCGGCTTTATGATCGAGGAGGCTCACGTCTACTATCACGGTGTATGCAGAGATTGCCTGAGAGATGAAATCTAGAGTGGTCGCTTCGCGTCCAAAGAGGCAAGAGTTAAGAGTAAAGTAAACTAAATAGATAACACTAGTAATAAATTAGAATTCTGACGACAATGAAAAAGTTTAAATGTACAGTATGTGGTTACATCCACGAGGGTGACACAGCTCCTGAGCAGTGTCCGTTGTGTAAGGTTGGTGCTGACAAGTTTGTAGAGATCACTGACGAGGAGAACGGTCCTATCCAGTTTGTTGACGAGCACGTTATCGGCGTAGCTAAGGGCTGCGACGAGCAGATGATTCAGGACTTGAACAACCACTTCATGGGTGAGTGTACAGAGGTTGGTATGTACCTTGCAATGAGCCGCCAGGCAGACCGCGAGGGCTATCCTGAGGTAGCTGACGCTTTCAAGCGCTACGCTTGGGAGGAGGCAGAGCACGCTGCTAAGTTTGCAGAGCTCCTCGGCGACGTTGTTTGGGACACTAAGACAAACCTCGAGAAGAGAATGAACGCAGAGGCTGGTGCTTGCGAGGACAAGAAGCGTATCGCTACTCGTGCTAAGCAGCTCAATCTCGATGCCATCCACGACACAGTTCACGAGATGTGTAAGGACGAGGCTCGCCACGGCAAGGGCTTCGAGGGTCTCTTCAACCGCTACTTCAAGAAGTAATAACGAAGGGGGATTTAATCATATAGCCAGTCTATATGACCGAGGGGAGGCGCCAGCCTCCCCTCTTCTTTTTTATTGATTGCAACATTATTCAAAATAAAGAATTTGCGATTTGTATATATTGGCGAAAAAGTATATATCTTTGCACACCCATTTGAATATGATGGGGCTTAATATTCAATTATAAGAGATGAAATATAATGTTGCCATACTTCTTCTGCTTGCCTTGATGTGCTCATGTAGCGGAGGTAAAAAAAACATTGACCCTTTTGCTGCACTGACTAGCGAGGTGGACTCCGTGCTTAAAGGCGATTCTGCCAACGCTACGGACCAGCAATCCGACTCCGAGAGCGAGAAGAAAGAGTTCGACGGAGCCTTCGATGACTTTATCTACAACTTCACTTCCGACCACGCACTGCAGATGCGACGTATCAAGTTCCCGCTGAAAATGAGCAACGGCGACAAGGTTACCTCCATCGGAAAGAATGAGTGGGAACACGAGGATCTCTTCACCAACGAGGAGTACTACACCTTGCTCTACGACCGCGAAGAGGATATGGATCTGGGCGACGACATGACGGTCAACACTGCCACGGTGGAGTGGCTCTACCCCGGCGACAACACTCAGAAGCAGTACTGCTTCGGACGTAAGGATGGTGTATGGACGCTCGACTCGATTGCCATTCACCCCATCAGCGACGCCACGACTGCCGACTTCATCTCCTTCTACAGCCAGTTTGCTACAGATAGTCTCTACCAGACTACCCACATAAGTCCGCACCTCACATTCGTGACTACCGACCCGGACGACGACTTCGCAGTGATCGAGACGACGCTCGACATCAACCAGTGGTTCGCCTTCTCGCCTACCCTGCCGGCCGACAAGCTCTCGAACATACGCTACGGCTCTACGCCCAACGACGGTCAGCCTTCCGGAAAGAAGATCTTGATGCTCAAGGGCATGGGTAACGGATTCTCCAACGTCTTCTACTTCAAGACCCGCTCACGTGGCGGATGGGAGCTGTATAAGTTTGAGGATGTGGGCATCTGACGCTGAGAGATATACTGAATTTTTAAATCTAACACCATAACATTTTTTCAATCATGGAACAAACGAACTACTCACTGAAAGCCTACAACACATTTGGCATCGACGTTAAGGCCAAGAGATTCATTGAATATTCATCGACCAAAGAGCTCATCGACATGGTCAAGGCTGGTGTATTCAAGGAGAAATTCCTCCACATCGGAGGCGGAAGCAACCTGCTCTTCACCAAGGACTTCGACGGAACCATACTTCACTCGAAGATGAAGGGTATCGAGGAGATTGAAATGCCCTACAACCACGTGATGCTCAGAGTGGCATCGGGCGAGAAGTGGGACGACGTGGTGGAATACTGCGTGGAGCACGGCCTCTACGGAGCAGAGAACCTGTCGCACATCCCTGGAGAGATTGGCGCAGCTGCCGTTCAGAACATCGGTGCCTACGGAGCGGAGATCAATGACCTGACATGCTCGCTGATTGCACTCGACGTGGAGACGGGAGATTATCAGTTCTTCACCAACGAGATGCTGGAGTATGGCTATCGCAAGAGCCTGCTGAAGCGACCGGACATGAAGAAATACATCGTTGTGAGCGTCAACATCTTCCTCTCAAAAAGTGAGTCGTACAACCTGGAATACAAAGCACTGAAGGATGCCATCGACAGCCTCGGCGTGAAACCTACACTGCGACTGGTGCGCGACACCATCATAAACATCCGCAAGAGCAAACTGCCGGAGCCGGAGGAGATTGGCAGCGCAGGAAGCTTCTTCATGAACCCAGTGGTGTCGGCTGAGACATTCGAAAGAGTCAAAAGGGAGTATCCAAACGTACCGCACTACGAGATCTCGGAGAACGAGTACAAGATTCCCGCAGGATGGCTCATCGACCAGTGTGGATGGAAGGGCAAGACAGTGGGACGCGCCGGTGTCTACGAGAAGCAGGCGCTGGTGCTGGTGAACCGCGGCGGAGCAACGGGAAGCGAGATACTTGAGCTGGCAGAGGCGATAGTGAAATCGGTAACCGACAAGTTCGGTCCAGAGTTCAAGATCACTCCGGAGGTGAACATATTCTAAAGGGAAAGAATCAGTAAGATATATATAGAGAGAGATTGTGATGAAGATAACTATACTAGGAAGCGGAACATCGACAGGCGTACCGGAGATTGGTTGCCAGTGCGCCGTCTGCAAGTCGAAAGACCCGCGCGACAACCGCCTGCGCACCTCGGCACTCGTTGAGACCGGGGAGGCCACGATACTCATCGACTGCGGTCCGGACTTCCGCCAGCAGATTCTGGGCGTAGAATACAAGAAGATTGATGCCGTGCTGATCACCCACGAGCACTATGACCACGTGGGAGGTATCGACGACCTGCGCCCGCACTGCCGTTTCGGCTCTGTGCCTATCTATGCCGACGCCTACACTGGCGGCAAGCTGAAGGAGCGCATGCCCTACTGCTTCGCCGAACATCCCTACCCCGGCGTTCCGAGCATCAGAGTGAGAGAGATTGAGCCACTGAAGCCATTCAGCGTCAACGGCACCGAGGTAATGCCGTTACAGGTGATGCATGGCAAGCTGCCCATCCTGGGCTATCGCATCGGCGGCAGCCTGGGCTATGTTACCGATATGTCGACAATGCCCGACGAGACACTGGAACAGCTGAAGGGAGTGGACGTGATGGTGCTCAACGCACTGCGTACGGAGCCTCATCCTACCCACCAGACAATAGAAGAGGCCGTCGCACTGGCTGCAAAGATTGGCGCACGCGAGACCTACCTCATCCACATGAGCCATCATGCCGGCCTGCACGCCGTAGTAGATCCTACGCTGCCGGAGGGAGTGAAGCTGGCATACGACGGTCTTACAGTCGCAACGCGACTGTAAGAAAGAGTAAAGAGTTAAGGGTTAAGAGTAAAGTAATACTTTTGCTTATAGCAACAAAAAAGGTCGGAGCTAAGCTCCGACCTTTTCTTTTCCTTTATGTTTGTCTATACCTCTTGTAGACTCATCCTAAGTAGGACTTCAATAACTTACTTCTGTTGCTTTGGCGCAGACGACGAATAGCCTTCTCCTTGATCTGGCGCACACGTTCACGTGTCAATCCAAACTTATCACCAATCTCCTCAAGCGTCATCTCCTGCTGACCGATTCCGAAGAACATCTGGATGATATCCTTCTCACGTTCTGTCAAAGTAGAGAGAGCACGGTCAATCTCGCGCGCAAGCGACTCGTTCACCAGTGAGCGGTCGGCCATTGGCGAATCGTCATTCACGAGCACATCGAGCAGACTGTTGTCCTCACCCTCAACGAAGGGCGCATCGACAGAGATATGACGTCCGGACACCTTCAGTGTGTCGGAAATCTTATCTACCGGAATCTCGAGCTCATCGGCCAACTCCTCGGGTGACGGACGGCGCTCATTCTCCTGTTCGAATTTTGAAAAGGCCTTGCTTATCTTGTTGAGCGAACCAACCTGGTTGAGCGGAAGGCGCACGATACGCGACTGCTCTGCCAGTGCCTGCAAGATAGACTGTCGAATCCACCAAACGGCGTAACTGATGAACTTGAAACCACGAGTCTCATCGAACTTCTCAGCTGCCTTTATCAATCCCAGGTTTCCCTCGTTGATCAAGTCAGGAAGGCTCAATCCCTGGTTCTGATACTGTTTGGCTACAGATACAACAAAGCGCAAATTGGCACGTGTCAGCTTCTCCAAAGCCACACGGTCTCCTTTACGGATTCGTTGAGCGAGCTCCACCTCTTCCTCCACAGTGATCAGGTCTTCACGACCAATCTCCTGCAGATACTTGTCAAGCGAGGCGCTTTCTCGGTTTGTGATACTTTTGGTAATCTTTAATTGTCTCATGCTTATAAAACAGATTAGGTGTGCAAAATTACTACAAATAATTTGTCACTGTACTATAAGTTAACGTATTTTTTCCCTACTTATTACTTTATAATACCTCTAACTTTTGTTAAAGCCTATTCCTGACTGAGATCTACCACGTAGTATGAACGTTTTCCTGACGGGAAAATGCCCTTCAGTACGAGCACTGGGTCGGGTGACTTGACAGCTGCCTTCATCACGCTCTCGAGGTCGTCGGTCGTGCGGATGGCCTGTTCGTTGGCCTTAAGGATGATGAATCCCTTCTGCACTCCGGCATCCTTCATCTTGCCCGATGCAACAGCTGTCACCTGGAGTCCGTAGCCGAGGTTGAGCTGCTGCTTAACGTCGTCGGAGAGCTCCTTGAATGATGCTCCGAGAATCTCCATGCCTGCGTCCTTGACTATCTTGGTTGTTCCCTGCTCGTTCTTGAGTGTAACGCTGACGCTCTTCTCCTTCTTGGCGCGTACCAGCTTCACTGTTACCTTGTCGCCCGGACGATGCTGAGCGAGTGCCTCCTGGAGGTCTGCCATGCCGTGGACTGCCTTATCACCGATTCCAACGATGACATCGTCGACTTTGATATCTGCCGATGCTGCAGAACCGCCCTCGACAATCTCGTTTACCCATACGCCGTCAACGACTCCGAGCTCCTTAGCCTTGTCGCTGAGCTTCGTTCCGCTCTTGTCGATGACCTGCTGGTCGTCAATCAGGTTGCCGCCGAGCGATGCACCCTTGATGCCAAGCAATGCACGCTGCACGGTGCCATACTCCTTAAGGTCGGCAATCACCTTGGTCATGATTGTCGTTGGGATTGCGAAGCCGTAGCCTGCATAGGCTCCCGTCGGTGATGAGAGCACGGAGTTGATGCCGACCAGTTCGCCACGTGCGTTGACCAGTGCACCACCACTGTTGCCCTGATTGATAGCCGCATCGGTCTGGATGAAGGACTCGATGCCACCATTGTAGACACCCAGCGTACGAGCCTTGGCACTCACGATGCCGGCTGTTACGGTAGAGTTGAGGTTGAATGGGTTACCTACGGCAAGCACCCACTCGCCCACCTTCAGGTTGTCGGAATTGCCGACAGGGATTGTAGGCAGCTCATCCTTAGCCTCAATCTTGATGAGGGCAAGGTCGGTGTTTGAGTCGGCACCGATGATGCGGCCCTTGAACTCACGGTTATCGTTGAGCTTGACGGTAATCTCGTCGGCGCCATCGATAACGTGGTTGTTGGTCACGATGTAGCCATCGGTAGAGATGATGACACCCGAACCGAAGCCAATCCTCGGCTGCGTCTGCTGCTGTTGCATGCGTCGTCCGCCGTCACCGAAGAAGAAGTCGAATATATCAGTAGGAGCCTGAACTGTCTGGGTCTTAGCTTGCTGAGTAGATTGGATGTGCACCACAGCATGCAATGAGTTTTCAGCTGCTTGTGTCAAGTCGACGAGCTGACCCGAACCTGCCTGCAAAGCTGCAAGTCTTGCGTTTGAATCGGTTTTGAAAATGTCATCGAATGCAAGTGTTTTGTTTGCCTCTATTCTTTGCATCTGATAAGTTGTAAAACCGGCAACTCCTGCGCTTAG
Source organism: uncultured Bacteroides sp. (assembly GCA_964554075.1). Classification (GTDB taxonomy): domain Bacteria; phylum Bacteroidota; class Bacteroidia; order Bacteroidales; family Bacteroidaceae; genus Bacteroides. Next base: position 5,161 of record CAZKNB010000001.1, on the reverse strand, counting down.
TAATACAACTGCACTTATCCCAAGGATGTTTTTTGTTGTCTGTCTCATACTAGATTCCTTTCCTTATATGTTAATAATATGTTCGCGCTTTAACTATTTGGCGTTAAATTAAAGCGAAATATTATTCGAGTATTCTCTTAAGCTCTCTTTTTTAGCCTCTTTTAATACTGAATCGAATGGCTTAACAGCACTTAACCATAACATCTTCGATTTATAATTTAGTTAAACCGATGCCTGGCAGCTCGTTCAGAGTTATCTTTCCGTTAACTACTTTCATGCCGATGAACCTATCGTTAGAGATCAGGAGATTGCCGTCGAGGTCGGCAAAGTCGACCGCCGGTGAGAGCTGTGCAGCTGCCGAAACGGCGCACGAGGTCTCCGTCATGCAGCCCACCATCACCTTCATGTCGAGCGTACGTGCCATGTTGACCATCTTCCACGCCTCGCGCATACCACCACACTTCATCAGTTTTATGTTAATGCCGGAGAAGACTCCCTTCAGCGGCAGTATGTCCTTCAGACGCTGAAGCGATTCGTCGGCAAAGATGGGGAGCGGACTGTGTTCGGTGACCCACGCCGTGTCGTCGAGCCTATCCTTAGGCATCGGCTGCTCCACCATGACCACGCCATGCTCCTTGAGCCAGCAGATCATGTCGAGCGCATAGCTGCGGTCGGTCCAGCCCTGGTTCACGTCGACGGCTATCGGGAGGTCGCTGACCGAGCGTATTGCCTCAATCATCTCCTTGTCGGTGTCGCGACCAAGCTTCACCTTCAGCACGTTGAACTCTCCCGCCACCTCGAGTGTCTTCTGCTTCATCACCTCGGTGGTGTCTATTCCTATCGTATATGTAGTTGATGGTGTCTTAGCCGGATTGAGTCCCCAGAGCTTATACCACGGTGCGCCGATGAGTTTGCCGACTAGGTCGTGGAGCGCGATGTCGACAGCCGCCTTTGCTGCCGTGTCGCCCTCGCTCAGACTGTCAACGTAGGCCAGGATATCCTCCAGCTGAGTCGGGTCGCTGAACTGGCTGAGGTCGACACGCTGCAGGAAGGCCATCACCGTCTCTACGCTCTGCCCCAGATAGGGCGGCATAGAAGCCTCGCCGTAGCCCACCACTCCGTCATACTCAATCTCCACCTGCACATCCGGTGTCGTGGATCGCGAGAAGGAGGATACGGTGAAGACATGCTTCAGGTTGAGCGTATAGGGGAAGAAGCGCATAGTCATCTTTCCGCTTCGTCCGCGTCGGTTCACATTGAACAGCTCGGCGACGCCATCGGTCGCACCAATCGCCTTGATGGGCAGCGACATGCTCAGTCCCGCCAGTGCTGCAGTCTTCAGAAAATCTCTTCTGGTTGTCATACTCTTTCTCTCCTCAATTATTTTGTGTAATATTCGTTGTTCTCAATTGTCGTTATCTCCTTCACCTTATTTATATATGGCAGCACGCGTGAGGCATAGAGCAGGCGTCCGGTGTTGAAGGCGTCGTAGTATTCGTCTCCGCTGACAAGGCTGCCGATGTGGACGTCACCAAGCGAATGGATGAAGCGTCCGCCACCTATATATATAGCCACGTGCGACACCTTGTCGCGTGCACCATTCTCGCCCCGGCTTCCGAAGAAGATGAGGTCGGCAGGACGCAGGTTCGAGAGGTCGGGTGCAATCTCTATCCTGTCGCCGATGAGTGCCTGCTGCCAGGCGTCGCGCGGCAGGATGATATCGTGCATGAACATCACCGTGCGCACAAAGCCGCTGCAGTCCATGCCCTTGGGCGACATTCCTGCCCAGAGATATGGGAAGCCAATCATCGAATGGGCTGTCTTCAATATATCCTCCGCCGAATGGCTGACACTCCTGCGCCAACTGCTCTCCACGGCTCCCAGCTGCTTGCGCATGTATGCCACGCGTCCGTCGGGATAGCCCACACGGAAGAAGTGGCCGTGGGTACCAAGCAGCTTGAGGCGGTCGCCTGCAACTACATCCGACACACTCTGCGACGACTCGTCGGCACGTTCGAAGGTCTGACCGAAGAGGGCGGTGACCACCACCTTCTCAGCCCTGTTCCATTCCGAAAGCTCCTGCTCGCTGACGGGAGTAATCACCATGCGATGAACCCACCCCGTGTATTCGTCGGGCATCTGAATCTGGTACCAGCCATTGAAGCCGAGCACACGGACAGGCGTACCCAGCAGCGCCTGCGTCTCCATTCCCGATGTAAACTTACCCTCGCGGCGCACGTTGCAGACCGACACATTGACCAGGGCATATCCGCCGCCGTCGGAGACGAAAAGATTTGCAGCCGTCGCCACAACAGAGAAAAGAGAGCACACGAGAGAGCATAAAGCCGTGATGATTAGTCTATTTTTATACATAACGTTAACTATAGGAAACATTTTATAAGGTGCAAATATATGTATAGAGCGCCAAATGAGAGAGAAGATTGTCCCTCTTTTTTAATGAAAAGCCAAATAAATAGTCTATTTTTGCACGCTGAAAGCAGTTGATCGGCTTGTCGCGTGTACGATTTCGGTCGTGCAGGAGGAAAGTCCGGGCAACACAGAGCATCCTACTTCCTAACAGAAAGCTGTCCGCGAGGGTAGAGTAACGTAGAAGAGAATGACCGCCTCTCCCCGGAGAGGTAAGGGTGAGAAGGTGGGGTAAGAGCCCACCAGCTGCACGGCGACGTGTCAGGCTGTACGTCTTAGGAGTTGTAAGGTCATGTATACCGACGTTAAGAGAGTTGCTCGCTCCATGTCGGAGGGTGGACCGCTAAAGTGGTGTGGTGACACACGACTCAGATAAATGACAGGCACCTCGGCACTTGTGCTGAGGGGACAGAACCCGGCTTACAGATTGACTGCTTTTACTTTTTTTATTCACATTAAGCTTAACAATCCGTATTATGAAAAAGATTCAAGAGATATGGCACTTCCTGACCTACGACATCTGGCGTATCACAGACAACGAAGTGACCCACGTGAAGTTCTTCCTTTACAACATCATCAAGACGATATACCTCTGCATCGACCGCTTTGTGGAGGACCGCATAGTGTCGAAGGCCTCGGCACTGACCTACAGCACCCTGCTGGCCATCGTGCCCATCGTTGCCATAGTCTTCGCCATAGCGCGCGGCTTCGGCTTCGCCAACCTTATGGAACAGCAGTTCTATCAGGGTCTCGAGGGCAACACCGAGACGGCACGCACCATACTCACCTTTGTCGACACCTATCTGGCGGAGGCGAAGAGCGGAGTCTTCATCGGCGTAGGTCTGGTGATGTTGCTCTGGACGGTGATCAACCTGATCAACAACATTGAGATTACCTTCAACCGCATCTGGGGAGTGAAGAAGGCGCGCACATGGTATCGCATGGTGACCGACTACTTCTCCATGCTTCTTCTGACACCTATCCTCATCGTTCTCTCGGCCGGTATAAGCATCTTCATGAGCACCACGCTCAAGCAGATGGACAACTACGTAATTCTGGCGCCGGTGATGAAATTCCTCATCCGCCTCATCCCCTACGTGCTGACCTGGGCGATGTTTACGGGACTCTACATCATCATGCCAAATACGAGGGTTAAGTTTAAGTACGCACTCATCGGCGGTGTGCTGGCAGGTTCGGCCTATCAGGCGTTTCAGTACCTCTACATCGACGGACAGATATGGGTGTCGCGCTACAACGCCATCTACGGTAGCTTCGCTGCCCTCCCGATGTTCCTGCTCTGGCTTCAGATGTCATGGACCATCTGCCTCTTCGGCGCCTCGCTGACCTATGCCGGACAGAACATCCAGAACTTCAGCTTCGACAAGGACACGCGCAACATCACCCGCCGCTACAAGGACTTCATCACGGTGCTCATCATGTCGCTCATCGTGAAGCGCTTCGTCAATGGCGAGAGGGCCTACACTGCCGAGGAGATCTCGCTCGAGAATCATATCCCCATCCGCCTGACCCGCCAGACGCTCGACCTGCTCGGCTCCATCAACTTCATTTCGGAGACACCCGCAGAGAAGAAGAGCGAGGAGGTGCGCTTCCAGCCCGCCTTCGATGTCAACCAGATGAATGTGGCTCTCCTCTTCGAGCGCATAGACCAGTATGGCTCGGAGAACTTCAAGATTGATAAAGAGGAGGAGTTCAGTGACGAGTGGAAGATTCTGGAGAGAACCAGGAAGGAGTATTACGAAAGAACGAGCAAGATACTACTGAAAGATCTGTAGCTCCCTGCCCGTTCCAATCATGAACAATAAAAAATTTCAAATCTATTTGTAAGCAATCATACGGCTGATATACTTGCCGATGATGTCAAACTCAATGTTGACCACACTTCCCGGCTTGATGGTGTGGAAGTTGGTGTGTTCGTAGGTGTAGGGGATGATGGCCACCTGGAAGGTGTCGTCGGTTGGGTTGCAAACCGTGAGGCTCACTCCGTTGACTGTAACCGAACCCTTGTCCACAGTGATGTAGCCACGCTTAGCCATCTCCTTGTCAAAAGCATACTTGAAGGTGAAATACCAGCTGCCGTCGGCATCGTCGACAGCCACGCATGTTGCGGTCTGGTCCACATGGCCCTGAACGATGTGACCATCCAGACGACCATTCATCATCATGCTGCGCTCCACGTTGACCTTGTCGCCAACAGAGAGCAGACCGAGGTTTGAACGGTCGAGGGTCTCCTTCATGGCTGTCACCGTATAGGTGTCGTCGGTCAGACTGACCACAGTGAGGCAAACGCCATTATGAGAGATGCTCTGATCTATCTTCAGCTCGCTGACAAACGAGCACTTGAAGGTGAAATGGATATTTTCCTGATCCTTCACCAATGCCACCAGAGTGGCATACTCTTCTACTATTCCGGAAAACATATATACTCTATTTTTCTCTATTAATCCACAATAAAATGAATAATACAAAAGCTTTATGATATCCGGTCGCTATACATAGCGACCCTACATTTGGTCTATGGGGATATTGAAAATTCATTGGATATTCATTGGTTTGCAGGGATGTTCCAACTGACAACAAACATCATTCTACCCCTCAACATCCATGCTGTCGGAATGTAGGGACGCTATGTATAGCGTCCGGTTATATTCTGCATAGTGTAATTCTTCGCCAAAGATAAAAATTAGCTTTGGGAGCACAAAAAAAACCGAAGCTT